>JANOSN010000333.1:0-13294 GCA_031415895.1 Polaromonas sp.
CAACTTATCAATATGATGAGCCTTTGTTTCATCAATTGTCGCTCCTGGTGTCCGGTCATAAATAATACCTAGGCAAAAGTGACCTGAATAGGAGCCGTATGGGAATCGAATATTTTTAGTGCTGGTTCTATTTTCAAAATAGGCACCATGTGAGCCTAGCGTGAACCCGTTACACAAGTGAGGTTTCTCGGGATTTCTATAGGTGGTTTTGAAGTCGACTGCAAACTTAATTGACTCATCACTGGCTTTTACAAAAGATAAATCAGGGTAATGATTTTGATGCTCAGCAAGAACCACCTTGTATTCATTAGCTTGTGCAAATGCCAGTATTTGTGGAAAAAGATGAATTTCAAGAATTTTAGACACGATTTTGGTGTCTGATGAGATTGTGTAAACGTTCTTGAATATGTCAATGAAGCCCTTGACTGTCCATTGTCCATCGCTCGTACTAACGTGTCTCTTTAGTTCTGCAACGAAGAGTTCCAGTTTTTTTGAAAAAAGTTCTTTTTCTGTCATTTCTTGCAATACAAGATGGAATTAATTGGTATTGGTAGCGGCCGCACCACCAATTAGAAGCCAAAGTAACTACATTTGGCGAGCGATGCTAAGAACGGCTAAATCACAATCTATTATCGCATTCAGCTGTGCGATTTTTGTTTCACATCCCAATCCGCTGCAGGTCTCACTGTGAAACTCGGCTACACCATCATCTATGTCCCCAACGTATTAGCCTTCATCGAGTTCTACGAGCGCGCTTTTGGCATGCAGCGGGGTTTTGTGCACGATAGTGGGGACTACGGCGAGCTGGCTACGGGCGAGACTACTTTGTCATTTGCTGCGCACAGCTTGGGGCATACCAATTTACCTGCTGGCTATGTCGAGGCCAGCGGGTCGCTCAAGCCGCTAGGGGTGGAGATTGCACTGGTAACCGACGACGTGGCTACGGCACATGCCAAGGCGCTGGCTGCGGGCGCTGCGCAGCTGAAAGCGCCAGTACAAAAGCCGTGGGGCCAAACGGTGTCTTACCTGCGCTGCCCGGATGGCAGCTTGATGGAGCTATGCACGCCCGTGGGTTGACGGCTTACACCGTCTGCTCAATGGTTTTACTTGAACGGATTGGCCAGCGCAAACCACAGCCCAATACCCGTGGCGATGATGAACGCGCCGTCCAGTACGCCCACCAGTAAAAACACCTTGGCTTGCAGTGGCTCCATCAGCTCGGGCTGGCGGGCGCTGGCGTCCAGGTATTTACCGGCCATAATGCCAATGCCCAGGCATGAGCCAATCGCGCCCAAGCCGATCATGTGGCCGACGGCCAGGGGGAGGAGGTTGATGCTTTCCATATGTTGCTCTCTTTCTTGGTGGTTAAAAATCGGTCATTGACCTCACGGGCTCACCACTTGTCCGCGCCGGGCTGGCGGGTCAATAGATAAATCAGCGGCCCAAAGGAACCAGTGGCCAGTGTTAGCGCAATCCATGGCCACACGTTGCGGCCTGTAGCCTTGGCGTCGTGCCACATCCACACCATGGCCAAGGTCAGAGCTATCACCAGGTCGGCAAAAACTTGGCCACCTCCGAAGGTTTTAACGTGCCAGTCAATGATGCCCAAAATGCCCGTCTGCCACAGCGCCGCTGCGGTAAGCGCGCCAAACAAGGCGATAGTGATGGTGAGTAAACTGCGTTGCATTTCCTGTCCTTTCAGTGTTGAGGCATTCAGTATCCAGCGCCCAAGTCATGCGCGCAATTACCTCTGAGGTTATTGAACTTGCGCGTTGCTGTGGTTCAATGCGGTGCATGAACGTGCTGACCCATACCCTGCCCATCACCTTGCAGCAAGCGCGCAAGGCCCGCCGTTTGAGCCAGCTGGAGCTGTCGATGCGGGTGGGAGTGTCGCAGCGGCATGTGAGCTTTGTAGAAAGTGGCCGCGCGCAGCCTAGCCGCGAGCTGCTGATCGCCTGGCTACAGGAGCTGGACGCACCGCTGGTGGTGCGCAACGCGGCTATGCTACAGGCGGGCTATGCGCCGGTGTACAGCGCTGCCAAACTGGACGACCCGCGTTTGGCGCAGGCCAACGAGGCGCTGGTGCAACTGATGAAGGCGCATGACCCGCAGCCCGCGTTTGTGCTCGATGCGCAGTGGAATGTACTGCACCATAACCGGGGCGGCCTGTGGTTGGCGCTCACCCTCATGCCGTGGGCTGCATCGCTGTTGGTCGATCGCACACCCGACGGCGCCCCTTTTAATCTGCTGGACATGCTCTCCCACCCCGAGGGCTTTACCAAGCAGATGACCAATCTGGCTGAAGTGGGGCCCACCTTGCTCGCGCATTTGCGTGACGACGCCTCGGTGCAACCTGCGCTGAGACCCAAAGTCGAGGCTTTTGCAGCGCTGCTGCGCGAGCGATTGGGCAGCAGTGTGCACGCGGGCTGGCCTAGCCAAGCTGCACCTGTGCTGACATCGCGCTTTGCCACCGCGCATGGCGAGTTGGCGTTTTTCAGTATGTTCACGACGTTTGGCACGCCACAAGACATTACCCTTGCGTCATTGCGGGTGGAGCATATGTTTGCGGCGGATGAGGCGACTCGAAAAGTGCTGCAAGCGCAGTGGCTTAGCGCTGCACATTAAGGCTGTGCGAAGGCGCACACAGGGGCACTACTTGTCAGTGCAGCTGCAGTAAAAACAGCACGCCTGCCACAACACCTACCAAGGCCACGCCAGCCAGGGCCATGCGCAGCACCACACCACGTTTACGGCTGGCTTGTTCTTCACGTGCTTCGCGGGCGCGGCCACGTGCCTCGGCTTCCAGAATTTTGCGTTCTGAAGCGTCAGCGCTGGACATCACCGTTTTGTAATACTGGTGCCTGTTGGCTGTAGTGATGGACAAATCGTCATTTGACATAGGAGCAACTTTGGTAGTGGGCGGACGGTGGCCTGGGGCACATCGCTAGCGCATTGTAATAATTCATGACTGATGGTAGGTGCTTTTTCTGACTGAATGGTCATCACAAAACAGACAAACGGTAGTTTGCGGCAGCTAAGGTGCAATAACTCAGCGCCGCGTACCTCAAAAGGATTACATCACTTCGTAAATACTCAGCTCCACCCCATCGGGCGCGCGGGTGGCCGTGCCGATAAAGATGCTTTGCGTCAGCCACAGCAGGGCCGGGTTCTCTACCTCAAAGCGGGGCACGCAGCGAAAGTACACGCCCGCCGGGTCCACTGCCTCGCCGCGCACCAGCTTGGCTACATCCTCGGCACTGGCGCGGCGCAGCGCCGTGTTGTGCACATACACATGGCTGCCGTCGTCCAGGCGCAGTATGTAGCGCGCATCCAAGTCGGCGGTGGTGTCGCTGGTGATCATTTGAAAGTCTGCACCTGCGTGCAACACCGTGCCATTGATCCTGCCGCGCACGGTGCCGCCTGTGATGGGGATAATGCGGCGCTTGCCGCGCGTGCTCAGGCCCTGGGTCTGGCCGGCTTCGATAGGCGGGCTAACTTGGATGGAAAGATCGCACACGTGGCGCAAACTAGGTGCTGGCAGTGACATGGGGGCAGCTTTCTGGGGGTAATATTCTGTCTGTCACTTTACCTGATTTAGCCCCCTTTTCTACGAAAATTCCTGCATGACCACGCCCGCCTACACCCCCCAAATTAGCCTGTACCAAGACTGGCTGGCCCGCGAGCGTGGCTTGCACTTTGACAGCTACGACGCTATGTGGCAATGGTCGGTGACGGATTTGAATGCCTTTTGGCAGTCGGCTTGGGACTATTTTGACGTGCAGTCGCCCACGCCGCACACCGCAGCGCTGGCGCACGACCGTATGCCGCATGCGCAATGGTTTCCAGGGGCGCAGCTTAACTATGCGCAGCAGGTGCTACGGCATGTGGATGCGGCGCACGCGGCTGGTTTTATGGCCATCGTGAGTGAGAACGAGCTGGGCGAGGTGCGCGAGCTGTCTTGGCCCGAGCTCAAGCGCCAAGTGGCTTCGGTGGCGCTCAGCCTGCAAGGGATGGGGGTGCAGCGCGGTGACCGCGTGGCCGCCTACCTGCCCAACATTCCCGAGACCATTATTGCCTGCCTGGCCACAATGAGCATCGGCGCGGTGTGGAGTGTGTGCGCACCCGACATGGGCACGCCCGCGGTGCTAGACCGCTTCAGCCAAATCACGCCCAAAGTGCTGATAGCCGTTGACGGTGTGCACTATGGCGGCAAGGCCATGGACCGCAGCCAGGTGGTGCAAGCGCTATGCGCCGGCCTGCCCAGTGTGCAACACCTGCTGCTGCTGGAAACTCCCTATGCGCAGAAAGACGCTATACATATAGTAGCTGCTACCGCAACATTTCTCTGGGCTAGCAGCCAAAATGATGCGCAAACAGCAGCCTTCGCACCCGAATCGCTGCCATTTGACCACCCGCCTTGGATCGTCTACTCCAGCGGCACCACCGGCCTGCCCAAACCTATCGTGCACGGCCACGGCGGCATCGTGATGACGCTCTTGGTCTTGAAGAGTTTAGGCAACGACATTGGTTGCAGCTACCAGGCTAATTCATGGGGCGAGCGCTTTCACTGGTACAGCTCTACCGGCTGGGTCATGTGGAACGCGCAAATGGCCGGCCTGGCCACCGGCACCACCATTTGCCTCTTTGATGGCAACCCGTCGGGCAGCAAGGAGGCGGTGGACTGGAGCGTGCTGTGGCGCTTTGCCGCCCGCCACAAAGTGACCTACTTTGGCGCAGGTGCAGCGTTTTTTACCAACTGCATGAAGGCGGGGCTGAACATCGCCACTTGCGGCGACCTGCACCGCGTGCGCGCTCTGGGTTGCACCGGATCGCCGCTGCCAGCGGAAGTGCAAAGCTGGGGAATTGAGCAGTTTAGGTTCATTCGCTCGGACGGACAATTTTCCGCCGGGCCGCCCCAAGGAAAATCAGCCCCCTCGGGGGGCAGCGACCCACACACAGTGGGGGAGCGTGGGGGCGATCAACGCACCGCCGGGCCGCCCCAAGGTGCGAAGGCCCCCTCGGGGGGCAGCGACCCACACGCAGTGGGGGAGCGTGGGGGCGATATCTGGTGGTGCAATATCGCCGGTGGCACCGATTTTTGTGGCGCATTTATCGGCGGAAACAGAACACTGCCGCAAATACCCGGCCAAATGCAGTGCCGCCTGCTGGGCTGCGCGGTGGAGGCGTGGAACGAAGATGGCAAGAGCGTTACCGGTGAAGTCGGCGAGCTAGTCTGCACCGAACCCATCCCCTCCATGCCCCTGTATTTTTGGAACGACGAAGGCCACAAGCGCTATGTTTCCAGCTACTTCGACATGTACAGCAAGGACGACGGCCAAGGCGGGCGCAAGCCGGTGTGGCGGCATGGCGATTGGCTCAAGATTGGTCAGGATGGCGGTTGCATCATCTATGGCCGCAGCGACGCGACAATTAACCGCA
Source organism: Polaromonas sp. (assembly GCA_031415895.1). Lineage (GTDB taxonomy): Bacteria > Pseudomonadota > Gammaproteobacteria > Burkholderiales > Burkholderiaceae_C > JAAFIP01. The sequence continues at coordinate 5,440 of JANOSN010000333.1, forward strand.
TGGGCTTGCGTATGGGCACCAGCGAGATCTACAGCGCAGTAGAGGCGCTGCCCGAAGTGCTCGACTCGATGGTGGTGGACTTGGAATACCTGGGCAAGGAGAGCTACATGCCGCTCTTCGTCGCACTGCGAAGCGGCATCACGCTGGACGACGCTCTCAAAGACAAAATCAACAACGCCATCAAGGTAGCCTTGTCGCCGCGCTTTATCCCCAACGCCATTTTGCAAGTCGCAGAAATTCCGCGCACCTTGTCTGGCAAAAAGCAGGAACTACCGATCAAGAAGCTGCTGCTTGGCCAGCCCCTGGAGAAAGTGGTCAACCAGGACGCCATGGCCAATCCTAGCTGTTTGGATTGGTACGTACAGTTTGCGTTGCAACACGCGCAGCGCTAGGGCGTCTCGCCACGGGGCTATCGGGCGACGCTGCACTAACCGCTTTTATTTAGCGATATCAGCCTTTAGGCCAATAAAATATTGCGGGAGTAGCTACTAAATATGTAGCGACTACTTTTTGTTTACCAACACAATTCCTACCCCCACCAAGGCCACTGCGCCGAGCAAACTGGGCGTGACGGGTTCGTGCAACCACAGCGTGCCAAACAGCAGAGCGAAGATGGGCGTGAGAAACACGAAGGCGCTCATTTTGCCTGCGGGGTAGCGCCCTAGCAGCCACATCCAAACGAGGTAGCTGGCAAACGCGCCCACTACAGTTTGCACCACCATCGATGCCATGGCAAAGCCCGACCACTCAAAGTGCCAGCGCTCGCCCAGCGCCATCGACAACAGCGGCAAGCACAGTGCACTGAAGCCAATTTGGTAAAACAACAGTTGCTCTGCAGGCGTACGCGCAAGGGTGCTGGAGCGAATGACCACGGTGGTGAGGCCCCAAAACATCCCGGCTGCCAGCGCCAGCGCATCGCCCCACCAAGGCGCAGTGCTGCTGCGCAGGCCATCGCCCAAGGCAAACACCACCGCAGCAAAGGCGCAGGCCAAGCCTGTCCACTGCAGGGGCCGCAAGCGCTCACTGGCCACAAAAAAGGGCAGCACAGCAGCCACCCAAAACGGCGAGGTGTATAAAAACACCGTCAGGCGCGATGCATCGCTGTACTGCAGGCCAATGTAAATACAGGCGAATTCCGCCGCAAACAAAGCGCCCACCAGCAGCCCTGGGGCCAGCGTGCCGTCCCGCGGCACCAAGGGCACTTTGCGCCAACGGCACCACAGCCATAGCAGCACCGTAGCCCCGGCAAAGCGCAGCGCTACCTGAAACACTGGCGGCACTTGCGCCACTGTAGCTTTAATCAGCACCTGCTGAAAGCCCCAGAACACACAGCAAGCCAGCAGCAAGGTGTAAGCCAGTGAATCAAGGTGCGTTTTGCGCTGTGCCATACCGGATGTTTTCCTAAATTGTGGGTGTGGGGTAATGCATTGTGCACACCGATCGACACGTTTCTATGTCACCCATGTCCAGCGTCGATCATAAATGGCTTGAAGACTTTATTGCACTTGCGCGTGAGCGCAGCTTTAGCAAGGCCGCGCTGACGCGCCATGTCACGCAGCCGCAGTTTAGCCGCCGCATCCGCGCGCTAGAGCTGTGGCTGGGTGCTGACGTGGTGAACCGCGCTAACGTGCCGCTGACGCTGACCGACGCTGGCGAGCAGCTGCTGCCCGTCGCGCGCAACACCACCACAGCGCTGGCTGACCTGCAAGGCCGCATCAACAGCGCGCAGCGCGGCGGCGACTGGGTGGTGCTGGTCACCGGGCGCACGCTGTCACGCACTTGGGTGCCGCTGTGGGTGCAAACGCTGCGCCGCACGATGGGCGCATCGATCAAGCTGCGTTTGATCACGGGGTCAATCAACGATGCGGTGGTGGCACTAGAGCAAGGCCATGCTGACTTTATGCTCAGCTACAGCCACCCTCGGCTGCAGTTGGCGATTGACACCACGCTGTATGACTGCGTGACGGTGGCGCACGAGGAGCTGGTGGCCGTGTCTGCCGCAGCAGCGCCGGGCGTTGCGCTGCACAGCCTGCCGGGCACCGCTAAGCAAGCTGTGCCCGTGCTGCGCTATGCCCCCAGCTTGGCTTTGCACTTAATACTGCAAGATACGCTGGCGCGCGATAGCCGGGCGCTGTATTTGCATGACGTGATGGAATCAGACTTTGCCGAGTCGCTGCACGAGCAAGCGCTCAACGGCCATGGCGTGGCGTGGTTACCCCAATCGCTAGTGCGCGCTGATTTGCAAAACGGCAAGTTGGTGTTGGCCGACCCCAGCGCAGCGCCCACGCGGTTCGACGTGCAACTGTTTCGCCCACGCAGCGCGCGCAATGCACTGGCTCAGGCGGTGTGGAAGGCTAGTATTGGGGGCTCTTGAGGCGTATTTCTTTGTTAAATTGGGCTGTAGTCCAAGTATTTATTACATACTTTGCTATTTAATTTGTAGCAATTTCTTCGCCTTAGGAGTTCGAACTCCCCTGTGACAATGCATGGTGCCCTTGTTTAGCCGTGGCGGGCGGCGGGTCCGGTTGGCATAGGGCACCGGCCACAGCAGATCTCGTCCCAATACAAATTACAAAGTACAAAGTACAAAGTAGAAAGTACGAAGTACGAAATGCGAAATGCGAAGAACTCAAATAACACAGGCCAAATCAGCAAAGACCTCAAGAACAACGAAACCCAAAACTAAGCACCAAACTCATCACCCAACTCTTTAGCCCTACGCCGCGCCGCATGCATCGCCCGCATGAACGTGTTGGCAACGTTGTCTTGCTCCATTGACGTGATGGCCGCGTAGGTGGTGCCGCCTTTTGAAGTGACTCGCTCGCGCAGCACACTGGGTGGTTCAGTGGCGCTGTGGGCTAAGGCCGATGCGCCTGTGAAGGTGGCTTTGGCTAACTGAGCAGCTTGGTCTGCGGGCAGGCCCATGTCGATGCCCGCTTGTGTCATGGCCTCTATAAAGTAAAACACATAGGCTGGGCCCGAGCCAGAGAGGGCGGTGACGGCGTCTAGCTGGGTTTCATCGTCCAGCCACAGATATTCTCCAGTGGACTCGATGATGTGCTCTATTGCGCTACGGTCTGCTGTTGTCACTTGCGGCGTGGCAAACATTGCGGTGATGCCTTGTCCAATCAGTGCGGGGGTGTTGGGCATGCTGCGTACGATGCGTTGGGTGCCTAACATCTGCGCCATGCTACCCGCGCGGATACCCGCCATGACGCTGAAGTGCAGCGCCGTGGTGGTGTGTGCACGTGCTTGCTGTGCGGCTACTTTAAAGCTTTGCGGTTTGACAGCCCACACCACGGTGGCCGCTTGGGCCAGCATGCTGTTAGGTGCGCTAAAAGCTTCGATACCAAAGTCTTGTTTGATTTTTTCTTGCTGCGGCGCATAGGGCTCGACCACCAAGATTTTCATGGCGTCCATGCCTTGGCCTATCAGGCCGCCGATGATGGCGCTGGCCATGTTGCCGCCGCCGATAAATGCTATTTTGTCGCTCATGGTGTGCCCCCTGAATATTAAGTTTAATTAGTCAGCCATTCAAACGCCACAAACTGCGTGACTTGGTTGCTGTTGAAATTATCGTCGCTGACCAACACCAAGGTGGGGTTGCCGTTGGGCAATGTGGGGCCACGCGTCAGGCCTTCGCTGTTGTCTAGGCGCGGCAAGCCTGCGTTAGCAAAATCTAGCAACAGCACTTTGCTGGCGGGCTTAAATTTAGCGTCCGCCAGCGCCGCAATGTCGCTCACATCATCCGCATCTTCGGTGTCGATCCAGTACAAGCGCAGTGAATTGCCCACGCCACGCGCGTAGGCACGTTCTAACACCAGCATGCCGGTTTCAGATGCCATCCAAATCTCGCTCACACCGTTGTCGGCCAATGCATCTGGCGTGAGGCTGGCTGGGGTTGATATGCCAGCGATCTTTGGGGCAAACGGTATCGCGTCAGGTATGTAAGCGATTTGGCGAAACGGCTGCGCGCTGTGGGTGGCAAACTGCGTTAGGCGTACAGGGCCGCCGGGCGTGCCCACCCCGGGCAGTGGGCCGTCTTGCACCAAAGCAGCTTCAGTAGCTAACCAAAATGTGTCGCCGCTGGGCGTAAAGCTCATGCCTTCAAAGGCTTTGTTATCACGCAGGCCAGTTTTGCCAGTCGGGTCAAGTGCGAACAATTTGGGCACCGGCACTTGGCTTAGGTAGCTACCGTCGATGCGCATCTCGCGCACAAAGGGTGCCATGCCGCGCGAGATATTGCCCTCGCTAGTCCAATACAAAGTGTTGGTGGCGCTGCGCAGGCGAATGCTCTCGGCGTCGGGCACATCAGGGTTGGCCGCCGTTGCCGTGCGTTTGTTGGGATAGGGCTGACCACTGGGCGCTAGCAATGTGGTCACACTGATCAGCTCAGCGGGGCCTACGCTGTCAGTAGTGATCGGTAATTTCAGGGTGTAGAAGCGCGCAGGATTGGTATCGCTGCGGTCATCGCTGATGGCGTAGTACACGCTGCGTTCACGGTCGTAGTCAATCCCGCTTAACCCGCCTACGGTGGTGCCCTGAAACTGCAGCTTATGGGGCAAGGTGCTGTGCCCTATCAGGCGCAGGCGTGGGCGTGGGCTGCTGCCAGTTTGGGCATAGGTCGCCGTGCTCAAGGCCAAGGCACTGAGGGCAGCGCTGTGCAATAAGCTGCGGCGAGAAAGCAAATGTGGTGATGACATGGTGCAAGTCTATCCGCAGAATCATGCTGCCACCCTAGCTGCGATACCATTAGCGCATGCTCAGCCGCCACAACGACCCTATTGCCGCCATTGCCACCGCCCCCGGACGCGGCGCGGTGGGCATGGTGCGGGTGTCAGGCAAGTCCGTGCAAGCGGTTATCAGCGCCTTGTGCGGTAAAGCACTGGTGCCGCGCCACGCTACCTATTTACCGTTTACCGCGCAAGACGGCACGGCCATTGACCAAGGCTTGGCGATTTACTTTCCTGGGCCACACAGCTACACCGGTGAAGATGTGTTGGAGCTACAAGCGCACGGCGGCCCCGTAGTGTTGCAGCTGCTGCTGGCGCGCTGCCTGCAGGCGGGCCAAAGCATCGGCCTGCGCGTGGCCAGCCCGGGCGAGTTTACCGAGCGGGCTTTTTTGAACGACAAAATCGATTTAGCCCAAGCCGAAGCGATTGCCGACCTGATCGATGCCAGCACCGAAGCCGCAGCGCGCAGCGCCAGCCGCTCGCTATCGGGCGTGTTCTCGCGCCAAGTGCATGCGCTGCGCGACGCGTTGATCCACCTGCGCATGTTGGTCGAAGCTACGCTGGATTTCCCAGAAGAAGAGATTGACCATTTGCAGCGTGGCGACGCGTACGGCCAACTGCAGCGCTTGGTGCAAATGCATGCCGAGTTATTGCAAAAGACCACCCAAGGCGCGCTGCTGCGTGAGGGCATTAAGGTGGTGATAGCGGGGCAGCCCAATGCTGGCAAAAGCTCATTGCTCAACGCACTGGCCGGGGCCGAGCTGGCGATCGTCACGCCCATTGCTGGCACCACACGCGACAAGGTGCAAGAGACGATTCAAATTGACGGTGTGCCAGTGCACATCATCGACACTGCTGGCCTGCGTGACAGTACTGATGTGGTGGAGCAAATAGGCATTGAACGCACCTGGGGCGCCATCAGCGGTGCCGACGCGGTGCTGCACCTGCACGACCTGCCCGCCACGCTGCACCCTAGCACGGCTGCGCACACGGTAGCCGCTGATGCAGTATTGGCCGAGGCGATACGCCACAAGGTGTCAAAAAATATTCCTGTGGTGCAAATTTGGAACAAGCTAGACCAAGCGCCTGATCACGCTATGCCCGCCGTACTCGGGCAGGTTGATAGTTTGGCTATCAGCGCGAAAACGGGCCAAGGCATTGAGGCGCTGCGCCAAAAATTATTGACTATTGCGGGGTGGCAGTCTGCCGCCGAAGGCGTGTTCATCGCCCGTGAGCGGCATGTACAAGCCTTGCAAAAAGTGCAGCAACATTTGTCGCAAGCTGCAGCGCATTTGGCAGCCTCTTCGCAACACTTAGACCTGTTGGCAGAGGAGCTGCGGTTAGCGCAAAACGCGCTGGGCAGCATTACAGGTGAGTTCAGTGCAGACGATTTGCTGGGTGAGATATTTTCACGCTTCTGTATTGGTAAATAGTGATCAAATCGCCTGATTAGCCAGATGCCTCAGATAACCAGCCCGTTCACCCTGAGCTTGTCGAAGGGTTTATGAGGGCTTCGACAAGCTCAGCCCGAACGGTTATTTTTCAGCATCTGAGGCAGATGGCTAATCAGGTCAAATCGGGCTATAGTCCAAGTATTTATTGAATAGTTAGCTATTATATTTATAGCATACTAAGATCAAACTAAATGCAAAATAAGAAATATAGCGCTCTACATCACAAACCCTGTGCAAAAAATTCACACGGCTGAAGCCGCACACCAGGCTTAGCCCGGCCAACATTAGCCTATGGACTCTTCACTACTAGATTTGACTGATCGCGTCCGCGCTGCGCACAGCAATGGCCAAGCGCTGCGTATTCGCGGACACGGCAGCAAAGACTTTTTGGCCGACCAAGCACCCGACAAGTTGCAGGGCCAGCTGCTGGACACCACGGTGCACAGTGGCATTGTCAGCTACGAGCCAACAGAGCTGGTGGTAACCGTCAAAACAGGCACGCCATTGGTCGAGCTAGAAGCTGCGCTGGCCGAGCAAGGCCAGTGCCTGCCATTTGAGCCGCCCCATTTTCAACTGGGTAGCGCCAGTACCCACACTGGCACGGTGGGCGGTATGGTGGCTGCGGGCTTGAGCGGGCCATCGCGCGCCAGCGTGGGTGCCGTGCGCGACTACGTGCTCGGCGTGCATATGCTCAATGGCAAAGCCGAGCATTTGCAATTTGGCGGCACAGTCATGAAGAACGTGGCGGGCTATGACGTGTCGCGCTTGATTGCGGGCAGCTGGGGCATGCTGGGCGTGATGACGCAAGTGTCCATCAAGGTGCTGGGCCACAGCCCCGCCGAGTCCACGCTGTGCTTTGAGATGCCGCAACACCTAGCGCTACAGCAGCTAAACCACTGGGGCGGCGAACCCCTGCCGCTGAACGCTAGCAACTGGGTGCACGATGGCGGCAAAGACCTGCTGTTTGTGCGCTTGCGCGGTGCGGTAGCGGCAGTCGAGGCGGCGTGCAGCAAAATGCTGGCGCAGCACAATGGCACGCGCATGGACAACGCGCAGACTATGGGCGACTGGAGGCTGGCGCGCAATTTGCAATTGCCATTTTTTAAAGCACCGTCTGACGCGATGTGTTTATGGCGCATCAGCGTGCCGCAAACCGCGCCAGTGATAGACCTGCCCTGCGCGCCTGCAAGAGCGCAAATGATCGACTGGCATGGCGGGCAGCGCTGGGTGTGGGCGCCTGCAGACGCAGCGGTGCAAATCCGCGCGGCGGCGCAGGCAGGAGGTGGATATGCTACATTATTTATAGCTAATAAAGCAATAAATACTTGGACTACAAGCCGATTTGAGCCTCTAAAACCACCTTTAGACCAAATCCACCGACAGCTCAAAGCCGAGTTTGACCCGCAAGGTATTTTTAACCCCGGCCGCATGCCGTGGTTTGCATAACCACCACATTTACTACTGCTTAATATGCAAACCAACCTCAGCCCCGAATACGCAGGCACCCAAGACGGCCAAGCCGCTGAAGCCATTTTGCGCAAATGCGTGCACTGCGGGTTTTGCACGGCCACCTGCCCCACCTACCAACTGCTGGGCGACGAGCTAGACGGCCCGCGTGGGCGTATTTACCTGATCAAACAAGTGCTAGAAGGCCAAGAGCCCACGCGC
>JANOSN010000334.1:0-6069 GCA_031415895.1 Polaromonas sp.
CGCTGGCCAAACTCGCTCAGGTTCAGGCCAATACGCGCCACCAATGCGGTAGATGCGCCGCTGGCTTCGAGTTGGTTTTGCAGCCGCTGGCCTAGTGCCAATCCTTTGGCCAATGCCTCAGGTGTAGGGGCAGCGCGCTCGCCGCAGTCTTGGCCAGCAGCCGCTAAGGTGTGCGATAGCACCAAGGCACCAACCACACACAAGTTACGAAGAAACATAATTTTAAACATCATGGTAGGCGCACCGTCTCTGTTGCGCCTTGCGCGTTTTGTATCAGCACTTGGGCTGCGGCAATATCAAATTTAGCGCTGGCAGCGGGCTTGCTCCACACGTTATTAGCTGTAGCCACATCAATCAACTGGTGGGTTACCCGCCCAGCGCCCTGCAGGCCTAGCAGCAGCCAGCGCCCGTCATTTGAAAACTGCAAGCTAGTAGCTTGGCCGTTAGCCCGCTCATATTGCACCGTGCTTTTAATCACACTGCTGCGCACAGTATCCACCCAGTGCAGCACTCCGCCTGCTGCGGCTACGAGGTACAAGCCTTCGGGCGACTGGGCTACGGCCTCTACAGGGCCAGCCTTGGCCACAACCAGCTGTTTAGTAGCTGCGCCCTGCTTCCACTGCACAACCGTATTTACAGCTTGCGCAGGCACTGGTGCAGCTGCAGCTGCAGCTGCGATAGTTGCAGACATGACAATCGGCTCAGTTGGCGCTACTGCACTGTGTTGCACAGCAGCACGCACACGCGCTAATGCAGCAAAACGGCCGCTAGGATACTGCTCTAAATAAGCGCGGTAGTCTGCTGCACTGCGGCTGTCTTTCACTGCATCCCAAAAGGCTAAGTCCAAGGCCAGCTCAGTGGCTACCACTGCGGCGGGGTTAGGTGCGGCAGCAGCAGCCACTACAGGCTTGGCGGCGGCTGCGCTGGCAAATGTAAAGTCGCGGTTCAGCGATGAGCTTTCCCAGGGCACTTGCTGGTTTTTAGATGCGTTCACCACGTCCACACGCACGCGCTTGAACATCTGCTCTACTGCTACACCCGGTGCGGCAATGTGCTTAAGCAGTGCGCCTGTGTACAGGCCATTGCTGCCGTCACCATCTTGCGCTACCGAGCCGGGCGCAGTGGCAAAGGCAATCAACGTGCCCGTGGGTGCGTCCATCTGCGCCAGCCCGGTTTGGCTGGTTTTGAATGAGCGGGCAAAAGGGTTGTTGCGGCACGCATCTAGCACCACTATATTCACAGCAGTGCGCGCTGAGTCCATCTTGTCTAGCACTTCGTTCACGTCAAAGCTGCGGTATTGCACCTCGTCTTCGCGCGCGATGTCGGCATCTACGGGGATTAAATAGTTGCGCCCTTTAACCTGCACGCCGTGCCCAGCAAAATAAAACAACCCGATAGATGCCCCGCGCAGTTTGTCGCCATACTCACGTACGGCCATGGCTAGGCCTTCGCGGCTTGCGTTTTCACGCTCAATCACTTCAAAACCTAAGGTGCGCAACGACTTAGCCATAGCCCGGGAATCGTTGACCGGGTTCTGCAAAGTAGACACCGATTTATAAGCGGCATTGCCAATAACCAGTGCCACACGCCGCTCCTGCGCCATGGCTGGGGACAATGCCCACCACAAAGCTGCAACAACAAACCCGAATTTGGTAAATAAAGTCAACATGACCTGATTGTGACAAACTTTATGCTGCTATTGGTAACAACCTGACGCTGATAGCGTTAACTTTGTCATATGAACTTCGTCTTTACCCGCGAAGATAGGTTTATGAGAACCTGATTAATTTTTCTGCAGAAGGGCTCGGTATGGCAAAAACTAACAGCTTAGAGATAGCAGGCACCATTGAACTGGCGCAATTTTGGCCTAACGGTAAATCTGACGCAGACACCACTAAGCTTATGCTAACGGTAGCGCCGGGTAGCGTGCGCGTGAAGCTGGCTGAGCAAACGCAATTTCAAAACACCTCGGCTTATGAAGACGCGGGCATTCCGGGCAAAAAGGATACCGTCACAGGCCAGACAAAAATAGAGCTAGTCATTAAAAACGGCACTATCACCGTTCGCCTGCAGCGCATCGATGCACCCGAGCTGCATTACCGACCTGATGCCAAAGGCAGCGATGGCAAGCTCAAAGGCACTGGGCTGATCAAAGACTACCGACAACACCAAGCCGAGACCGCCGTGGTCAAACTGGTTGCCTTTTTACAGACTTTTGGTAGCAGTCAGTTGCCTTGCAAATTTGTGTCAGAGCTTAAAACCAGCGAAGGTGCGGGCGCAGCCATCGACAAGTATGGCCGCTTTGTAGGCGATATTATTTTGCCCGACGGCACTAACCTTAACTTGTGGCTACTCGAACAAGGGCTGGCTGTCATCGCGCTGTACGACTCTATGCTGCCCTACGAAATCGACGAGTCCATCGCCGCATGGCAAGCGGGGCGCAAAAGCCGCGAAGGCATCGCGCGGCTGTACAACGACCGCTTTAACAAGTTTGACCCCACGCTAGAGTTTCGCGCAGTAGGCTCGGCTGTCCGTGACGAAGGCGACCGCAAATTTTTGCATCCCAAGTTTTACCGCAGGCAAAACACGTGGTGGGCGTTCACGCAGGCAGATGCTTTTAAGGGTGACTTTGCGGACTGGTTGACGCAAAAAGCAGAAAAGTGCTGGTACCTGCCCGAGTTTCGCGAGCTGGGTAGCAAGGCCACTAAATACCTGTTGTATGAGCGTGAATTTGACGGCGATGGCATTGGCTGGCAGCCAGAGGACTTTATCTTTGCCGAAAGCGCGTCGAGTATTCAGCGCTTGGGTGTGGGCGGCAAGCTAGTCAAAGTAAGCGATTGGTAATACTAGCTAGACAAAGCCTTGATCACTTCGGGCGGTGCCTGCACCAGTTCAATCAACACGCCCTCGCCTGCAATCGGAAATTCGTCGTTACTTTTAGGGTGTAAAAACGTGATGTCGTAGCCCGCGGCACCTTTGCGAATACCGCCGGGTGCAAAGCGTACGCCTTTGGCTGTGAGCCAGTCCACCGCTTTGGGCAAGTCATCAATCCATAAACCCACATGGTTAAGCGGTGTGGTGTGCACTGCAGGCTTTTTGTCGGGGTCGATGGGTTGCATCAAATCCACCTCCACCTTGAACGGCCCACTGCCAATGGCACAAATGTCTTCATCCACATTCTCGCGTTCGCTTTTGAAATTGCCAGTCATTTCTAATCCAAGCATGTCGACCCACAGAGTTTTTAAACGGGTTTTATCGGGCGCACCGATGGCGATTTGTTGGATACCAAGGACTTTAAAGGGGCGGGTCATGATTTTTCTAGGCTATGTCGTTAGATTGCAGGCGTTGCACGCCAGCGGCTTGCAGGTCTTTCCATGCTTGCGCGAGCGACCCGTTCAAATCGATTGCGCGGCACGCATCTTCAATCACTACCGCGTCAAAGCCCGCTGCGCGTGCGTCTAGCGCAGTCCAGGCTACGCAAAAATCAGTGGCCAGTCCGCAAACATAGGCTTTACGCAAGCCACGTGCTTGCAGGTAAGCAGCTAGGCCGGTAGTAGTGGTGCGGTCAGCCTCCATAAACGTAGAATAGCTGTCTACCTGTGGATGAAAACCTTTGCGAATAATAAGTTGCGCATGTGGCAGGTGCAGGTCTGCGTGCAAAGCTGCATCGTGCGTACCTTGCACGCAATGGTCGGGCCACAGCACCTGCGGGCCGTAGGGCATGGCCATCATATCGTAAGGTGCGTTGCCAGTGTGGCTCGATGCAAACGATGCATGGCCTGCAGGGTGCCAGTCTTGCGTGATGACCACGTTGCTAAACAGTTTGCCAAGGCGGTTAATCACTGGTACCACTTCATCGCCGCGCGGCACAGGTAGGCCGCCACCGGGCATGAAGCCGTTTTGCACATCCACTACGATCAGGACTGCATCTTGGTTCATGGCTGCGACGAGCAGTTAAACCGCTGCGCTTTTCGGCCTACCAAATAGCGTACGCCATGAGGCACTGCGCTTTCAAGATGGGGCGTGTTAGCGGCTAGGCGGAACACATCGCCCACTTGGTAAGTGGTATCTGTCCCGTTTGCACTGATAGACAGCGAGCCTTCAGTAATTAAAGCAAAGGCATCAAACGGGTGCTGATGTAAATCCATGCTATATCCCACAGGCTTTTCTATTAGCACAGCGGCATCGAACGCCTCAGCGCGCAACGCGGCTTCAAATTCTGCTTGGTTCATAACTTATTCCTTGTTTGATCACAATATTAGTAAAAACTATCCCACCGTTTATGCAAATTCCACAATAGGCTGGTCTACGCTGAGGGATTCACCCTTAGTGGCCAGCACTTTACCCACTATGCCATCGGCCATTGCAAACAGTACGTTTTCCATTTTCATGGCTTCAATCACGGCCACGCGTTCACCAGCCTGCACTTTTTGGCCTACTTGCACTGCTATATCCACCAACAGACCAGGCATGGGCGACAGCACAAAACGACTCATGTCAGGCGGTGATTTATGCGGCATCAGTTTGTGTAAATCAGCCGCACGCGGGCTAAGCACCAGCGCGTCAATCTGCGTGCCATTGTGCTGTACACGCAATGCTAACGGGTTGTTGCGTGTACCCCGGTCTACCTGTGCTGCAAACGATTGGCTGTTGATAGTGCCGTGAATAGCGATATCATTCAAGCGCGAATCACTATAAATTTCATAGCTGCTTGAGAATACATTTAGGCGTGCAAAGCCTGTTTTACCTGTAAATTCTTCTACATGTACAGGTGTATGGGTGTGCTTACCTTCAGCGCCTAGTGTGACAACTACGTAATCTTTTTCTACTTTCACTTGGTAGCCTGCTAACTGCCCACTAATGCCCGCTTCGCGCTCGTGCGCTTTGCGTCGCACGAATGCAGCGATAGCTTTGAGCACATTCGGGTCGTCATGCGGTACGTCTTCAGCTGCAAAACCTTTGCTGTAGTTCTCGGCAATAAAACCGGTGTTGAAATCGCCTTTGACAAATTTAGGATGCGCCAACAAGGCTGCCTGGAAGGGTATGTTGCTGCTAATACCGCGAATCACAAAAGCGTTCAGCGCTGCGCGCATTTTGGCAATCGCCTCATTACGGTCTTTGCCATGGACGATCAGCTTGGCTATCATTGAGTCGTAATACATCGGGATCTCGCCACCGTCTTGCACGCCGGTATCTACGCGCACACCATACAGGTCTTGTGTATTCGCTTGAAACATCGTCTGCACTGGGGGTTGAAATCGCACCAAGCGTCCCGTAGAAGGCAAGAAGTTACGAAACGGATCTTCGGCGTTAATGCGGCACTCAATAGCCCAACCGTTGCGCTGCACATCTTTCTGTGCCAAAGGCAGCGGCTCACCAGCAGCCACGCGAATCATCAGCTCCACCAAATCCAACCCAGTAATGCACTCTGTCACCGGGTGTTCTACCTGCAAGCGGGTGTTCATCTCCAGAAAGTAAAAGCTCTGGTCTTTGCCCACCACAAACTCCACCGTGCCAGCGCTTTGGTACTTCACCGCTTTGGCCAGCGCAACGGCCTGCTCACCCATAGCTTTGCGCGTGGCATCACTGATAAACGGCGACGGCGCTTCTTCAATCACCTTCTGGTGGCGACGCTGAATGGAACATTCACGCTCGTTCAGGTAAATCACATTGCCTTGGCTGTCACCGATCAACTGAATCTCAATATGGCGCGGCTCTTCCACAAATTTTTCAATAAACACCCGGTCATCACCAAAGCTGTTGCGCGCTTCGTTACGGCAGCTGGTAAAGCCCTCAAACGCCTCTTTATCATCGTGCGCCACACGCAGGCCTTTGCCACCACCACCAGCAGACGCTTTGATCATCACCGGGTAACCGATGCCCTTGGCAATCTCCACCGCCTTCTCAGCCGTTTCAATCGCGTCATTCACCCCCGGAATGCAGTTGACCCCCGCAGCGCCCGCCAGCTTCTTGGACTCAATCTTGTCGCCCATGGCCGCAATCGAGTAGTGCTTAGGCCCAATGAAAATAATGCCTTCTTCCTCTACCCGCTTGGCAAAGCCCGCGTTC
>JANOSN010000335.1:0-4402 GCA_031415895.1 Polaromonas sp.
ACATTGCCCCAGCCGCCTGAGGTGGCAGCACGGGCGTATTTGCTGATCGACTTGACCGCTAATCAAACCCTGGCGGCCAAAGACGCTGACAGCCCGGTAGAGCCCGCGTCGCTCACCAAGCTGATGACCGCCTATTTGGTGTTTGACGCATTGCGCGCCAAAAAAATCGACATTTTGCAAACCCTGCCCGTGAGCGAGCGCGCCTGGAAGATGCCAGGCTCACGCATGTTCATCGACCCCAAAATGAAGGTCAGTGTTGAAGACCTGATCAAAGGCATGATTGTGCAATCGGGTAACGACGCCACCATCGCGCTGGCTGAGGGCGTGGGCGGCAGCGTAGAGCGTTTTGTAGAACTGATGAACGAGCAGGCCAAGGTACTGGGCATGACCAAAACCAGCTACAAAAACCCCGAAGGTTTGACCGTAGCAGGCCACACCACCACGGCACGCGACCTGAGCATTTTGGCCACCCGCGTGATGCAAGAATTTCCGCAGTACACGCCGTATTACGCGATCAAAAAATTCCGCCTAGAAGGCACACCTGCTGCCAACGACACCAACCGCAATTTGCTGCTGTTTCGTGACCCCACAGTGGACGGCCTGAAAACTGGCCACACCGAAGCAGCTGGCTACTGCCTGATTGCCACTGCCAAGCGCGATGTGGCTGGCGTGGGCCAGCGCCGACTGCTCAGCATTGTTTTAGGTACGGCGAATGAAAACGCGCGTGCCAATGAAAGCCAAAAACTATTGAACTGGGGCTACACCGCGTTTGATGCGATCAAGCTGTTTGACGCCGACCAAGCCGTGGCCACGCCAAGGGTGTGGAAGGGCCAAAGCTCGCAAGCCAAGCTGGGCAGCCCACGCGCTTTAGTAGTAGCCGTGCCAGCAGGCAGCGCCAGCAAAGTCACCACCCAAGTCGAGCGCCCAGACCCCTTGGTTGCGCCACTTGCCAAAGGCCAGGCAATAGGCAGCTTGAAGGTCAGCGTGGCAGGGCAGGCGTTTGCTAATCTACCCTTAGTGAGTTTAGAAGCGGTAGAACAGGCTGGTTGGTTGGGGCGAACTTGGGATGCAGTGCGTTTGTGGGTTCAGTAATACTACAAAGCCAGAGCTTCAAACCCCTGCGCTTTCAAAGCACCTAAAACCAGCGCCACGTGCTCATGCCCGCGCGCTTGAATCACCAGCTCAATATCCACGTTCTGCGCAGCCAGCAACGTAAAAGCCCTTTGGTGCTGCACCTCGTTGATATTAGCCCCCGCCTGCGACACGATGGCCGTGATGCGCGCCAGCGACCCCGGCACATCACGTGCGCCTACGCGAATGCGCGCTAGCCGCCCCGCGCGCACCATGCCGCGCTCAATGATGGACGACAGCAGCAATGGGTCGATATTGCCGCCACACAACACCAGCCCCACTTTTTTACCGTGAAACTGCTCGGGGTATTTCAGCACTGCCGCCAGGCCCGCTGCGCCTGCGCCCTCCACCAAGGTTTTCTCTATCTCCAGCAGCATCACAATAGCTTGCTCAATATCGCCTTCGTCCACCAGCAGCATGTCGTCGACCAAGCTGCGAATAATCTCTTGCGGTAACTTGCCCGGCGTGCCCACAGCGATACCCTCGGCTATGGTGCTGGCACCTTGCACGTGGGCCGTGCCTTTGATGGCGTTAAACATGGCCGGAAAGCGCTGCGCCTGTACACCAATGATCTTGATGCTCGGCTTGATAGCCTTGGCAGCGGTGGCGATGCCGCCAATCAGCCCGCCGCCGCCCACGGCAATCACCAAGGTGTCCAGCTCGGGTACCGCTTGCAGCATCTCCAGGCCCACTGTGCCCTGGCCCGCCACGATCAGCGGGTCGTCGTAGGGATGCACCAGGGTCAGGCTCTGTTGTGCCGCTAGTTCTAGCGCGTGGCTGCGTGCCTCGTCCAGAGTGTCGCCAAACAGCACCACTTGGGCACCTAAGCGGCGCGTGTTCTCCACCTTCACTCCGGGCGTGAACTGCGGCATCACAATCACTGCGCGCAGGCCCAGCCGTGCTGCGTGGTGCGCAACGCCTTGGGCGTGGTTGCCCGCGCTCATGGCCACTACGCCTTGGCAGGTGGCCAAGTCTAATTGCGACAGCTTGTTGCAGGCGCCGCGCTCTTTAAAACTAGAGGTGAACTGCAGGTTTTCAAACTTCAAAAAAATCTGCGCGCCAGTGATGTTAGAGATCGTTTTGCTCTCTACACAGGGCGTGTTCAGCACATGCCCTGTGATGCGCTGGGCGGCAGTTTGGATGTCTTGCAGAGTGATCATCGCGCCATTGTGCCCCTCAATTAGACAGCTTGCTCTGCTAATGTGTGGTGAATTTCACACATACAACTAAGGTAAATAAAGCCCTAGTGTCTTCCCAAGTATGGCAAGCTGCGTTATCGTAGTTCAATCAACTAACACGGGTCATCCCGTTGGAGGCTTAACATGGTCAAGCGCGCAGTCGCTGTCAGTGTGGGTTCTGATGAGAAACTCTTAGCGTCGCCTGGCTTGCGGGAGGCCCCCGTGCTCGACCTGATGTGTTCGCACTTTGTGCTGGCCTTAACTGCCAAGCAAGGTGCTAAGTTCAATGTGCGCCGTGATCTGAACAGCTTGTTGGCGCTGGCGGGCCGCCATATTGTGTGGCCCGTGCATGTGCTGGCCAATGTGCGCGAATTTTTAAGCCGCCGCTGCCAAGGTAACGAGTTTTGGAAAGGCCACGAAGCTTTAAGCGCGCCAGAGTTTTTAGAGCGCCACGGCGCATGGCGCGGCCCCTATGAAGAAGGCACATTGTTCTTCTACCTTGACGAGTTTGCCAAAGACGCCCCCAAAGACCTGCTCACTATGCTTGCTGCTACCAGCGAATGGCTCACCCATGCGCTGAAAAAGCACTCCACCTTGGTAGAGAAAAATATCGACGCACTGGCGGGCCTGCTGCAGCTGAACAAAGCCGAGCGTGCCCTGCTGCTGTACGGCACCCTGGCACGCTACCAGCGTGACCTGCGCAGCCTGCTGGTCGAGTTTAAAGTTAACAACGCGCCCGAGGCCTATGCCGCGCTGGCCGATATCGCCGGTGTCAAAGCCAGCGACGTGGGCGAGGCGTTGCGCGCAGGCTCACGCTTAGAGCGCATTGGTTTGGTAGAAAATTTAATTTCTGAGCACAACATTACGGACCTAGCAGACCTGATGAAAGTCAGCGAGAAGTTGCCGCCCGTGCTGATGCGCGAATACCGCGACCAAAGCGAGCTGATGGCCGTGTTCACTCGCCCTGCTTCTAAAACAGAGCTCAATACCAAAGACTTTCACTTTGTCGATGACGATGTTCAGGTGTTGGTCAGCTTGATGCGCAACGCTGTGCAGCGCAAAGAGCTGGGCGTGAACGTGCTGCTGTACGGCCCCCCCGGCACCGGTAAAACTGAGTTGGCCAAAGTAGTGGCGCAAGCCGCGGGGCTAGAGCTGTTTGAGGTGGAATACGCAGACCGAGACGGTAACTCATTGAGTGGCCGTGACCGTTATCGCTCGTTGCAAATTGCACAAGTCTTTCTCAAAGGTGCGTCGCAAGCGTCCCTGTTGTTTGACGAAGTAGAAGACGTGTTCCCGCCTATCAGCGTAGACGCAGCGCAGCTGATGGCACGCCAAGAGCAGCAGGCTTTGTCTAGCGCCGTAAGCCACAGCGTAAACGGCAAAGCTTGGGTGAACCAAATTTTGGAGGCCAATGCGGTGCCCACCATTTGGGTGACTAACCGTATTGAGCAAATCGACCCTGCGTTTCGCCGCCGCTTTGCCTACCACCTAGAGCTTAAGTCGCCGCCACCCGGCGCACGCGAGCAGCTGGTACGTAAAACACTGGATGGCGTGGCAGTGAGCGACGGTTTTGTAGCCAAGCTGACCGAGCGCAAAGGCCTCACACCTGCGCAGATTCGCACCGCTGTGCGTTTTGCAGACTTGGCCCAAACTGCAGGTAAAGATACAGAAAAATCTGCAGAAGACACCACCGCCTATGAAAAGTTGATCGAGCGGCAACTAAAAAACTCTGACGAAGCGCTGGGCAACAAAGCGGCTGACAACAAAGGCCGCAAGCAAGTGACCACCTACGATTTGGAGATGCTGAACGTAGAAACACGTTTTGATATTCCGCGCATTGTGGATGCGCTCAAAGCGCGTGGCCACGGCACCCTGTGCTTTTATGGCGCACCTGGCACCGGCAAGACGGCGCTGGGCGAACACATAGCCCGCGCCCTGGGCCAACCGCTGCTAGTTAAACAAGCCAGCGATTTGATCAGCAAGTTTGTGGGCGAAACTGAACAAAACATGGCCAAAATGTTTGCCGAAGCCGAAGCCGAAAAAGCCGTGCTGTTGCTGGACGAAGCCGACAGCTTCTTGCAAGACCGCCGCGG
>JANOSN010000336.1:0-1997 GCA_031415895.1 Polaromonas sp.
GTATTTACTGCTCAAGCAGCTATGAATTTAGTAGTAAATATCAGTGACTGCAACCAGCGCCGTGCACATGACCGCCGGCTTCTACCATGGGCGTATCGCGCGTGGCACCAGCTGCGGCTAGGCGCGCTTCGTATTGCGCAAATAGCTCAGCTTGGTTAATACCCAGGTGGTAGAGGTATTCCCAAGAATACAGCCCACTTTCGTGACCATCGGTAAACACTGGCTTCACAGCATAGTTACCCACCGGCTCCATCGACTGTAAGCCTACTAGGCGCTTGCCAGTTTGCAAAGTCTCTTGGCCCGGGCCGTGGCCTTGCACCTCGGCAGAAGGCGAATACACGCGCATCAGCTCTAGCGGGATGTTAAAGCTTGCGCCGTCAGAAAAGCTAATTTCTAACTGGCGCGTTTGTTGGTGCACCGTAATGTCGGTGGGTGTAGGGGTGTCTTTACTTAAACCTGCCATCTGCTAACTCCGTTTTACCTAATTTATACCAGCACAGCAGCGTGGTGCAGTACACCAAAACCCGCTACAAACAACACCCAGAGGTGAAATATCACACCAAGACGCGCTCAATACCGCCATGGTTCGCAGCCGCCACGTATTCAGGCATCCATTGGTCGCCCAAAATCTGGTTGGCCATTTCCACCACGATGTAGTCAGCCTCAAGCAGGCCGTTGTTCAAGTCGTTACCGAAGCGCGACAAGCCCTGTAGGCAGCTGGGGCAGCTGGTCAAAATTTTGGTGTTCTTTTTAGGTGCAATGCCCTGCTCTTTGGCCAGCACGGCCAAATTAGCTTCGTCTTTCAGCAATTCTTCTTCCTTGCGAAAGCGCACTTGCGTAGAAATATCAGGCCGCGTCACACCCAGCGTGCCTGACTCGCCGCAGCAGCGCTCAGCCTTGATCACCGCGTCACCTACCAAGGCTTTGACGGTTTTCATTGGGTCTTGCAGCTTCATGGGGCTGTGGCACGGGTCGAGGTACAGGAAGCCACCTTGACCTGGGCCGTAGGTGGGCAGGGTGATGTTTTTCTCAAGCAAATACTCGTGGATGTCGATGATGCGGCAGCCGGGGAATATTTTGTCAAACTGGTAGCCCTGCAACTGGTCATAACATGTACCGCAGCTGACCACCACGGTTTTGATGTCCAGATAATTCAGCGTATTGGCCACGCGGTGAAACAGCACGCGGTTGTCGGTGATCATCTTGTCGGCTTTGTCAAACTGGCCGCTGCCGCGCTGTGGGTAGCCGCAGCACAGGTAGCCCGGTGGCAGCACGGTTTGCACGCCTGCGTGCCACAGCATGGCCTGCGTGGCCAAGCCTACTTGGCTGAACAAGCGCTCCGACCCGCAGCCGGGAAAGTAAAACACCGCCTCAGTCTCGGCCGTGGTGGTTTTGGGGTTGCGAATGATGGGCACGTAGTCGTTGTCTTCAATGTCCAACAAAGCGCGGGCGGTCTTTTTGGGCAAGTTACCGGGCATCTTTTTATTGATGAAGTGGATGACTTGCTCTTTGATGGGCGCGGTGCCTACCGTAGCCGCGGGTTTGGCAGTTTGCTTTTTCGCCAAGCCGCGCAGCAAGTCGTTGGCCAAACGCTGGGCTTTAAAGCCTACGTCCACCATGGCGCTGCGCATGAACTTGATCGTCTCAGGGTTGGTCGCGTTCAAAAAGAACATGGCCGCCGCATTGCCTGGTCGGAAAGATTTTTGCCCCATTTTGCGCAGCAAGTTGCGCATGTTCATCGACACTTCGCCAAAGTCAATATCGACCGGACACGGGCTTAAGCATTTGTGGCACACGGTGCAGTGGTCGGCCACGTCTTCAAATTCTTCCCAGTGCTTTAAGCTAATGCCGCGACGGGTTTGCTCTTCGTACAAGAAAGCTTCGATCAGCAATGACGTGGCTAGAATTTTGTTGCGCGGGCTGTACAGCAAGTTAGCGCGCGGCACATGGGTGGCGCACACTGGCTTGCATTTACCGCAGCGCAGGCAGTCTTTCAC
>JANOSN010000337.1:0-1504 GCA_031415895.1 Polaromonas sp.
GTGTGCGCATGCTCAGCCATTAAACCCATGGGGTATTGCACCGGCATGCTGTAGCCAGCAAACGGCACCATCTTGGCACCTAGTTCAATATGCAGCGCGTTCAACGGGGTAGTAAGTAAAGACGTATCGGCAGACATGAAAAGCAAGGCTCCAAATAAATCACTGGCCACCATAGACCACGTGATAAGGGGAACCCTGTTGTCCGCTTTACCTGAGAGATTCACGCTGGCGATGCAGCGCTTGCCCCTTCGGTGGGCTTGCTATTGCAGCAAGCCTCTCTCCAACAGAATCATCTGTGCCTGTCCTTTTGCCTGAGCGTTTGCAAAAACCGATCTTCGATTTTCACTGCGCCTTCGGCGGCTTCATTTGTAATCCTACAAAGAAGCTCTCTCCAAGCTAATGCCATTGTAGCAAGTGCATTTGCAGCAGCTTTCCACCATCTGAGATAACCAGAGCGAGATTCAAGTTTATGCCTCAATTTGCCGCCAATTTATCGTTTTTGTACCTCGAACTACCTTTTTTAGACCGATTTGAGGCGGCAGCTAAAGACGGCTTCAAGGCGGTGGAATACATGTTTCCTTACGCGTTTGATGTGCGCGAGATTGCTGCTCGGCTTAAAACCAACGGCTTGCAACAAGTGTTATTCAGCCTGCCGGCCGGTGGCACCGACGCGGCCAGTAGCGAAGCGGCTTGGGCTGCAGGCGTGCGCGGCCTGGCCTGCCTGCCCGGACGCGAAGCTGAGCTACTGGCGGGTGCGCAACTGGCGCTGCGCTATGCAGACATACTGCAATGCCCGCGCGTGCACATGATGGCGGGCCTGCTGCCTGCAGGCAAAGCCCGCGCTGACCTGCTAAGCACCTACGTAGGACATGCCCGTGCTGTCGGCAAGCTGGCGGCTGGACAGGGGGTGGATGTATTGATTGAACCAATCAATAACCGCGACATGCCCAATTTCTTTTTAAACCGCCAAGACCATGCACATGACCTGTTGGCCGAAATTGCGCTGCCTAACGTGAAAGTGCAGATGGATTTGTACCACTGCCAAATTGTCGAAGGCGATGTGGCCATGAAGATTCGCCAATACTTGCCTACTGGCAATGTGGGGCATTTTCAAATTGCAGGTGTGCCCGAACGGCACGAGCCTGATGTGGGCGAGATGAATTACCCGTATCTGTTTGATGTGATTGACAGCATGGGATACGCAGGCTGGATTGGCTGTGAATATCGTCCGCGCTTAGGTGTTATCCCATTGGGTACAACGAAGGGTTTAGGTTGGCTTAGCTCGTATTTGAATCGTTGATGTTTTAAAGTACGCGGGAAGATTTTTTATCTGTATTTTTGCTGTGAAATATGCTTGTAGTCCAAGTATTCATTGCTTATGCAGCTACTAATTAAATAGCATAGGCAGTCAACAAACTAGCTACTCCACCAAAACAATAGGCTCCAACGCATCACCCTGCGCCAAGATGCGGCCGATGGCCACAGTGTGTACATAGCCTAGAGA
>JANOSN010000338.1:0-3056 GCA_031415895.1 Polaromonas sp.
CTTCTAAGCAAACAAATACTTGCCAACAGCTAGATATTTATGGGTCAGAACCCAGCATGCTGAACACCCAATTTACGCGATGGCTAAGTGCCACTACCAAAGACAGGGCCTTGATGTTGGCACTGTGCTTAGGCACGCTGATACATCTTGGCTTAGCTTGGCTGCTGCATTTATCGCCCGATGAGGCGCACTACGCGCTGTACGCCAGTAAGCTTGATTGGAGCTATTTCGACCACCCGCCCTTAGTAGGCTGGGTGCAGTGGCTGCCATTGCAGCTAGGGGGCAGCGACCTTCTGATGCGCACAGTGCCGATCATGAGCTGGCTATTGACTGCTCTGGCTTTGGTCTATTTATCAGACACTGTGCGACCTGATGCCGTGGTCCGTGGCCCAGCAGGTGTGCGCCTGGATGTTTGGTTGTTATTGCTCAGCCCTTTGCCTCACCTGTTGGGGTTGGCTCTGGTACCTGACACTTTGCTAATGCCCTTAGTGTGCGCATTGATGCTGGTGTGCTGGCACCTGCGCACGCGGCAAGGTAGCCAGCGCTTAGGGCTGTGGCTGGTGTTGGGCTTGTGTTTAGGGCTAGCGGGGCTGGCCAAATACACTGCCGTGCTACTGGCATTAGGGGTAGTTATTTTCTTAGGCGGCGCGCATGGCCTTGCGCTGTTGTCCCTGCGCGGGCCGTGGTTAGCAGCTGGCGTAGCAGCCGTGTGTGTAGCACCTGTTTTTTATTGGAACGCACAGCATGACTGGATTTCTTTTAGCTATCAGCTAAACCACGCGAAAGGTGCTAACGACTGGCGGCTGCGCAGCAGCTTGGGTTTTGTATTGCTGCTGTGCCTAGCGCATGGGGTGCTGCTGCTAGCGGGCCTGCGCTGGTTCAAGCAGCACGCAGCTGTATGGTTTTTATGTGCCAGTTTCGCTCTGCCCACACTGCTACTGCTGGTGTGGTTAGCGGGCCGGGGCAGCGCGTTGCCGCACTGGGCTACACCTGCATTTATTGCGTTAATCCCCATGGCTGCTATTGCTTTATCTGCCATGTGGCAGCAACGCAGGCAATGGGTGCTGAGCCTGGGCGCTCTACAGGCACTGTGCTGCGCTGGTTTGCTCATGCTGATGGCAATAGGGGGTGTGAGCCAAGAATATGGGACACAAGCCAGAAGCTTGCCGACAGCGCAATCCCATGCTGGGCCACCCAACCCGTTTGCCGATTTGTACGGCTGGGACAAAGCTGCGCAAAAAGCGCAAGCCCTTGCGCTGCGTGAACAGTTACCTAGCCTGGCGGTGATGAACTGGTCTTTAGCTAGCCGCATCGCTTGGTATGCCAGGCCGTTACCAGTAACCGTGCTTGACGAACGTGCCGATCAGTTTGACCTGTGGTTTGGCAGCATTCAACCGCAAGATTCGGTGTTGTTGATCGATTGGTCACGCATGAGTTTTGCGCCGCCCGTAGGTTCACAGCAGTTTGAGCGCTGCGTATGGCTTGACCAAATGCCTGTGTATCACCTGGGCCAGCAGGTGGCGCACTTTAATTTTCTACGTTGTCATCACTGGCGCGGTGCAGGAGGGCTGGTGTAATGCACGCCTCTCTTCGCTGGGCAATCCATCGCAATCAGCTTGGATGGCCTAGAAGCTATTGTTTCATGACTGCCAGCTGGGCGATGTGCAGTTTTGGCATGGCGGCAGCTTTGCAACTTATTGCGGGGCCGCAATACAGCATTTTTTTAGCGGTCAATTGGTGGGCTGCCGCGCATTCACCTGATTTTTGGGCCTCCATCACCATGCTGGGGCACACTGGTATTTTGATGTGCTTTATGTCACCACTGCTGGTCTACCGCCCCCGGCTTATGATGGCTTTTGTGGCTGCACTGCCCGCTGGCGCTGTGTCTAGTTTAGTTTTAAAGCATGGGTTTGCAGCAGCCCGTCCCAGTGATTTATTGCACCCGATGGACTTCAATAACGTTGGCATGTTTCTCAGTGGTCACAGCTTTCCTTCGGGCCACAGCATTACTATTTTTGCAGCAGCAGCGGTGATTTGCGCGCGTTTAGACATTCGACCTGGCCGTGTGCGCTACGCTTTAGTAGCCGCTAGCTTGGGCTTAGCCAGCTTAGTAGCGGTGTCCAGGCTGGCAGTGGGTGCCCATTGGCCTGGCGATGTGGTGGCGGGCGCCAGTTTAGGCTGGCTGGCTGGCTTGAGTGGCGTGTGGATTTGCGATCGCTACACACATTGGTGGCAAGCCAACGCTGCACAAGTGTTGGTATTGCTAGCGCTGAGTGTGTTTGCCATCAATGCGTACCATACCCTTGCAGCCAGCGCTGGCACAGTGTGGGTAGTCTGGCTGGCCTGTGCCTGTGTGGCAACCACTTTCGTTCTTAAGGCGCTGGGCATGCGCCGCAGCGCAGTTATTGGTGTTTGAACTGGGCTTTGCGCTTATTCACAAACGCATCCATGCCTTCTTTTTGGTCGCTGGTGGCAAACAGCGCGTGGAACAAGCGGCGCTCAAACATAATGCCGTCGGCCAGCGTGCCCTCGTAGGCGCGGTTGACTGATTCTTTGGCCGCCATGACGGCGATTTGCGAATAATCAGCAATCATCAGCGCTGCGCCCAGGGCTTCTTCCATCAGCTTGTCCAGCGGCACCACACGGCTGACCAGGCCTGCGCGTTCGGCCTCAGTGGCGTCCATCATGCGGCCAGTCAGAGCCATGTCCATGGCCTTGGCTTTGCCCACTGCACGCGGCAGGCGCTGCGTGCCGCCTGCGCCAGGGATGATGCCCAGCTTGATCTCGGGCTGGCCAAATTTGGCGTTGTCTGCAGCAATAATAAAGTCGCACATCATGGCCAGCTCACAGCCGCCGCCCAGGGCAAAGCCTGCTACAGCAGCAATGACGGGTTTACGAATCGCACGCATGGTTTCCCAGTTGCGGGTGATGAAGTCGCCCTTGTAGGCGTCTGCAAAGCTGAATTTCGCCATGGCGGTGATGTCGGCACCGGCGGCGAATGCCTTTTCGCTGCCGGTGATGACCATGCAACCAATTGCGGGGTCGGCATCAAAACC
>JANOSN010000339.1:0-1472 GCA_031415895.1 Polaromonas sp.
ATCGCCTTGGTAGAGCAACTGGCCGCGCGGCACGACATCCATGTGTTTGCTCAGGAGATTAACCACCAATGGCCCGGCGTGCACTATCACCCCATCAAGTGCTGGTCTAAAAAACCGCGCTGGCTTAATCAGCTGTGGTATGCCTACGCCACACGGCGCGCCATTAGACGTACTGAGGGCGCAGGCTTTGACATCGTGCATTCGCACGAAAACGTGTGGCACGGCAATGTGCACACCATGCATGTCAAAACTGTGCAGCGCAGCTTGTTAGAAGGCTTAAGCGGCGGGGCGTTGATGCTGCGGAGACTCAAAATTGCGCTCAGCCCGCGCTTGCTGGCGTATTTAAAGTTTGAACGCGCCCGTTTGCAGGCCCGTCCAGGCTTGGCCGTGGTAGCCGCATCGCAGCCTTTACAAGCTGAGCTAATTGCGCAGTACCCGCACTTGGCCCGTGTAATTAGCACCATCACACCGGGTGTGACGATGCCAAATCAGGGTGTAAACCAACATTTAAACCAGCCTTTAACCCAACCTTTAACTCAGCCACAAGCGCGCGCCGCACTGGGCCTGCCCCAGCAGGGGCACTACATCGCCTTCATTGCCAACGACTATGCCCGCAAGGGCCTGCCTACCTTGCTCAAAGCGCTGCAAGGCCTGCCTGATGTGCAGTTGCTCGTGGTAGGCAATGCAGGCCAGGTGCCGCAGTTCAAAGCCACAGCACAGTCGCTAGGCGTTGATCAGCGCGTACATTTCTTAGGATCGTTAATTGATGTCAGCCCTGTCTATTACGCCGCCAATGTACTGGCCCACCCCACACTAGAAGACACTTTTGCCATGGTGGTGCTAGAGGCCATGGCCCACGGGCTGCCCGTGGTGGTTAGTGGCAGTGACTATTGCGGCATTGCATCGTTGCTGACCCACGGCAAAAACGCCCTGCTGCTTGATAACCCACAAGACGCCCCAGCGCTGCAGGCTGCATTGCATACAGCCTTATACAGCGCGGATACCAACCAACAGCTTATCCAAGCAGGGCTGGCCTTTGCTGAGCAACACACTTGGCAAGCGGCTGCGCGCAGCTATGAGGAGGTGTTTTATTCCTGCGCTGCAACCGTTAACAGCAGGTGAAACCAGATAAGGGTGGATTCTAAGCATGGAGAGGCGCATTTAGTAGTAAATATCGCTGCAGTCCACGTATTTACTGCTCAAGAAGCTATCGAATTAATAGTAAGTAAGTTGTACCTAGAGTCTCGTAATGGTGATTACTCAGGTCAACTAAAGGCCTTAATTTTCAAAAACTATTTTTCTTCTCGCCATCTATTAATTTCTTCAATGCTAAGTGTTGAACAAGTCGCAGCAGGTCTAGCGTAGTGTTTCGGCAGCCATTTTGTGCAATATTGAGTATCACCATAATCAATTGGAGCGCTGACATTGGTAATACCAAACAAAGCCATTTTTTGAACGCTCAAAGCCCAAAG
>JANOSN010000340.1:0-9815 GCA_031415895.1 Polaromonas sp.
CACCCGTCCGGTCAGCGGATCGAACAGCTGCAGCGACTCGACCTCGTCGTCGAACAGCTCGATCCGCAGCGCAACCTCGCTGTGCTCGGCCGGGAACACATCAATCGTGTCGCCACGCACCCTGAACTTGCCGCGTGTAAAGTCGGTGTCGTTACGCTGGTACTGCATGCGAATCAGCTGCGCTATCAAATCGCGCTGGCCAATTTTGTCGCCCGTGCGCAGCGTCATAATCATCTTGTGGTAGCTCTCAGGCTCGCCAATACCGTAGATAGCTGAGACGGTGGCTACGATGATGACATCGCGTCTTTCAAGAATAGATTTAGTGCAGCTCAAACGCATTTGCTCAATATGCTCGTTAATCGCCGAGTCTTTTTCAATAAACAAATCGCGCTGCGGCACATAAGCCTCGGGCTGGTAATAGTCGTAGTAACTGACAAAATATTCCACCGCGTTCTTCGGAAAAAACTCGCGGAATTCACTGTACAGCTGCGCCGCTAATGTTTTGTTAGGCGCAAACACAATGGCAGGCCGCCCTAGCTGGGCAATCACGTTAGCCATAGTGAAGGTTTTGCCCGAGCCCGTCACGCCCAGTAGGGTTTGAAACACCTCACCGTCGTTAATGCCCTCCACCAACTGCGCAATAGCCGTAGGCTGGTCACCCGCAGGCGGGTACGGCTGAAACAGCTCAAAAGGCGAGCCTGGATAGCTGACAAACGTGCCTTTTTTGGTTTCAGGAATGACTTCGGCTAAATCTTGCATGGCTTGTTTGCTCGTTGGGGCGGTAGTCCCCGGTAAAATATCGGGTAATCCCGCAGATTAATACATTTTGGACGCGAAGTGCGCGAAAGTTACGCGAAGGACGCGAAAAAGAGAAAACCAAAGTAAATTCAAAAAATTTAAAAACCTTTTTAAGGTTATTTCAAATACTTTTTTGTATTCTTTTTGTATCCTCTTTTTCGCGCCCTTCGCGCAACCTTAGCGTCCTTCGCGTCCAGAAGTCCGAATTTAAAACCCCAGCCCACAGAAAGCCTTTAAAAATGAGCATGTTCAGCACCGTAGAAATGGCCCCCCGCGACCCTATTTTGGGTCTTAACGAGCAATTTAACGCCGACCCTAACCCGGCCAAAGTCAACCTCGGCGTAGGGGTATATTTTGGTGACGATGGCAAGCTGCCACTACTCAAGTGCGTGCAAGCCGCCGAAGCCGCCATGGCCGCAGCACCCAAGGCACGCGGCTATTTGCCTATTGATGGCATTGCGGCGTACGACAGCGCTGTCAAAGGCCTAGTGTTTGGCACAGATTCAGAGATCGTCAAAGCTGGCCGTGTGGCCACTGTGCAGGGCATTGGTGGCACGGGCGCGTTGAAAGTGGGTGCAGATTTTCTGAAAAAGCTATATCCGCAAAGCAAAGTGCTGATCAGCGACCCCTGCTGGGAAAACCACCGCGCGCTGTTTACCAACGCAGGCTTTACGGTTGAAAACTATGCCTACTACGATGCTGCTACCCGCACCGTTAACTTTGCCGCCATGTTGGCTGCTTTGAACGCTGCAGCACCCAACACCATCGTGGTGCTGCACGCTTGCTGCCACAACCCTACCGGCTACGACATTAGCGCGGCTGACTGGGACCAAGTAGTTGCGGCAGTAAAAGCTAAAAACCTCGTGGCTTTTTTAGACATGGCCTATCAAGGCTTTGGTTACGGCATTGCCGAAGACGGCGCAGTGATTCAAAAATTTGTCGCTGCAGGCTTGAACTTTTTTGTCTCCACCAGCTTTTCTAAAAGCTTTAGCCTGTACGGCGAGCGCGTAGGCGCATTGTCTGTGGCCTGCGAGAGCAAAGAAGAAGCTGACCGCGTGATGAGCCAGCTAAAAATTGCTATCCGCACCAACTACAGCAACCCACCCACCCACGGCGCTACCGTGTGCGCCAATGTGCTTAACACCCCCGAGCTGCGCGCCATGTGGGAGGCCGAGCTGGGCGAGATGCGCGTGCGTATAAAAGCCATGCGCAGCGCGTTTGTAGAAAAACTTAAAGCCGCAGGTGTAAAAGCCGACATGAGCTTTATCACCACCCAAATCGGCATGTTCAGCTACAGCGGCCTGTCCAAAGACCAAATGGTGCGCCTGCGCAATGAGTTTGGCGTGTACGGCACCGACAGCGGCCGCATGTGCGTGGCTGCGCTGAACAGCAAGAACATTGACTACGTGTGTGCCAGCATTGCTAAGGTGATGTAAACAACAGCGTAGCTATTGCAAAGTTAAAAAGCACGCCTAGAGCGTGCTTTTTATTGCTTAAATAAGCTTACCTACCCGAGCTGAAATATCTGCCAAATAGCTGCGTGCCAGCACTGTTAGAAAAATCTTGCCACACCGTCATAGCGTCACCGCGTGCATTCATAGCAATGCGTTGGCGCTCAGCACGTGGGGAATCCGTTAAGGTTTGGTTGGGTGCCCACCCCGCGCCTGGGGCGTAGGCGGTGCTGTACAGCCTGCGCATAGGGGAGTTATCACCGGATGACCACACCACTTTGATATTGCCTTGTGCATCTATACCAACATCGGCAGGATTATCGCCTGCAAAAAACTCAGGCAGCCCATTACTAATGACTTGCGTCTCCCAAGTGCCATCGCTTTTGCTACGCGCGGCCCATAGCAATCCACTGCTGTCTGGCACCGCATTACTGCGGACAAACCAAGTCACTACGGACTGGCCTTGTGCATTCATTTTATGACTGACCCCTGTAACCGATGGGCAGTTAGTGCAGGTGTAAGGCACACCTACAGGTGCAGCAGTGCTGTCAGCGCCCCATGAACCACCACTGTAGCGCTTAGACCATACATTAAGCTCGTAGCGCGATGGATTGCTAAACAACTGTTGATTTTCAAAAGTTATCAGCGCGTTGCCGTTTTGGTCAGACACTAGACTGAACACTCTGCCAAGCAAGCGAATGAGCCCGGTTGTTTGCGCACCCGATCCGCTCATGACCAACGCGTTGGTGCCCCAGCCAGCGCCCACGGTGTATTTGTTGCCCCAGATGTTGGTGGTGGTGCCGCCCCGGCTAGAGTTCCATACCACCAGCGCATCGCCACTGGGCAAAAACGCTACTAGTGGCCCACTACCGCCACCAGGGATTTCGGGGTTGTCCTCAATGCGGGCGGGTGCAGTCCAACCGCCTCCTGCGGTGTAACGACTGGCATAAATTCGGTTTTGCAATGTCTCGTATCGGTTCCACACCGCCATCACGTTGCCACTAGCATCTGTGGCCACTGAGGTGTTTGCGCTAAGAATAGGTTGATCGTTTTCAACTACTACACTTGCAGCCCAGCCCGGGGCGGGTGCAAAGGTGCGCGCTACGATGTCCGTGGTTAACAAGCCTGCTGCATTAGCAGTGCGGCGGCGTTCAGCCCACACCACCATGGCCTTGCCTGTGGCTGGGTCCATCGTTAGTCTTGGAAATTCGATTCTGCGTGTATTGGTACTGGCCAGCACCTCAACTGCTTGCCAGCCACTGCCTGCGACATACCGGCGTACTAGCAACTCGTAATTGTCAGAAAAATCTTCTTTCAGCCATACAGTCAACGAATTTCCTGCTGCATCGATAGCTATCTGCTGAAAACCGTTTCCACCTTCGTTATCTCTGGAAACAATTGCCGCGTTTTGCAGGCCCACAGGTGCTGTTGGTGTGGTACCGGGCGTAGTCGGCGTGCCGGGCACAGTAGGCGTGACATCTGGCATAGTGGGCGTAGTAATCGGCATGCTAGGGTCAGGATTACTACCCGCCTCTTGAGCTGCGCCGCCCCCGCCGCCTCCGCCACAGGCGGTTAACAGCAGTGCAGTGCCCAACACGCTAGCTAAGAAGCCGCGCTGGGCTAAGGTTTTTAATTTGCTGATTCGTTGCATAGGGTGTCCCATCGTTTAATAGCCAAGATGCTATGCATTTAGTATCTAAGCGCTACCACTGTACGTGTACCCTCCCTAGGTAGGGTATCTGTAAGCAGTTGCATTTTTAGGGTGTAATAAATTCACGGAAACTCGATGTTTGCTAGCTTAAAAGTAGCCGGCAGCTTACGGCCTTGTACGTAACTAGCAGTACGATTAACGTTTGAAAGGCCATTCGACGAGTGCACCGCCTTCCTTAAGCATTAGTTGTTGACGACCATCCCTTGGTAGGCCGTGGCGTGGCTGAGTACCTTAAGGGCCATGCGCAGCTGGATGATGCTGTTGTCGCCAGCCATACCCAAGAGGTGATGGACACCATCGACAGGCTGGGCGCACCGGCTGTCATGTTGGTAGATTTTTGGCTGAGCACAGGTGCCACAGACCAGTTGATCAGCCTAGTGCGCAAGCGCTGGCCAGACACCAAAGTGCTGGTGATGAGCGGTGATGACAACCCTGCCATCGTCACCAAAGTGCAGGCCTGCGGCGCGCATGGTTTCTTGCATAAAAAACAGTCTCCAGGCACGTTTAGCGACGCTGTCACCGCGCTGCTGCAAGGGCGGCTTTGGTACACGCAAGAAGAGGCATCATCAGCGCCCCACGCCAGCTCGCGCCCTGTCAATGTGACAGCGGGTGACTTAGGTCTTACACCGCGCCAAGGTCAAATTTTGGGCATGCTGTTACAAGCGTGGCCCAACCGGCGCATTGCCAGCACGCTATCGCTGTCAGAGAACACTGTCAAAGAGCATGTCACAGCTATTTTGAACAAACTGTCCGCCGCCAATCGTGTGGAGTTAATTACCAAGCTGCGTGGCGTAGTCTTGGTAGATGGCAGCTTGGAATGAGTGCACCGGCCACTTTGGTGGACGACGATGAGGCACTAAGCCCTGCAGGGCGCGCTATGTTGATGCGGCTTAACTTCTCGCGCGTGCCAGTGAGTGTGTTTGTGGTGCCAGTCATAGCCTTGTCACTCACCTTGTTTTATGCGCGCAGCAACGATGCCACAGGCATGGCGCTATGGACGGCGTTTCACATTGTTTTTTCTATTTTTCTGCGCATAAGGCACAGTGAATTTTCACGCGACATAGCCCAGCTTAGCGACACCGATGTGCTCAACAAATGGATGCCATTTGCCGAAAAAATTACTACCATCTACGGCCTGTCGATATCTGCACCAGCACTTATCACACTGGGCATGGCACCCTTTGACTTTCAAATTTTGTTGCTCTTGGTGGTGGCGGCTATCACCATCAGTAACGCCACCTACCAAACACCCCGTTTTGATATTTTTGGACGATTCTTTATCACTGGCTGGTGCATCACAGTGGTCGCCATTTATTGGAATTTTCCCAACCATTGGATGTATGTATTACCTATCTCTTTGGCTTTCACTGTGAGCGCATTTCGCCAAGCACGCGTGGCGTATCGGTTCTACACTAAGCAAATCGCGCTGGAAGAGCGCAGTATATTACTGACCGCGCAATACAAAGCTGCCAAAGAGCAAGCCGAAGAAGCACTGGGTGCGAAAAATTTATTTCTCAGCACTGCCAGCCATGACCTGCGCCAGCCCGTGCACGCTATGGGCATGTTGATTGAGGCCATCGCCCACCGCAACGAACAACAAAATTTAACACCGCTTCTTGGCGATCTGAAAAGCAGCGTGCAATCGGTCAATTTGATGTTTAACTCGTTACTAGATTTATCGAAAATTGAGTCAGGCCAATTAAATAACCAAGCTAGCGAAGTAGCTCTGCAACCGCTGTTGCAGGGCGTATGCGCTATGTTTTATGAGGAAGCCAGGCGCCGGGGCTTGCAGCTGCGAATGCGTTTGTATAGCGCTAACGCTACTGTGCATACCGATGCATCGCTGCTGCGTCAGGCAGTACAAAACCTAGTGCAAAACGCCCTGCGCTACACCCAAACTGGCGGTGTACTGGTGGCTGTGCGCAAGCGCGGTATCAATTGGCATATTGAAGTGTGGGACACGGGCATGGGAGTGTCTGATGAAGAGCGCGATCAAATATACACGCCGTTTTATCGTAACGAAAATGCTTGGCGCGTAGACAGCGCGGGCCACGGCCTTGGCTTAGCAGTAGTGGCGCGCTGCGCTAAATTAATGGGTGCCAATTACGGCCTAAAGTCGCGCCTTGGCCGTGGCTCGCGTTTTTGGTTGCAGTTGCCAGCAGTGCAGCAAGCCATGGCGTCGACCCTACTGGCCGGCTCAGCATTGCAGGTGAACTCTACAGCCGCGCTACGCCCCTTGCACGGTAACTGTTTGGTTGTAGAGGACGACCCACAGGTCACCTCAGCTTGGCAGGCTTTGTTTCAGGCCTGGCAAGTGGATGCACGATTTGTCACCACGGCCAGCGATGCATTTAGAGTGCTTGAAACAGGCTTTGCGCCTCGTGCTATTTTGTGCGACCACCGTTTGCGATCTGGCGAAAGCGGGTTTGACATCTTGCGCGCTTTGCTAGAACGCTGCCCCGAAGCTAGCGGCGCAATGGTCAGCGGCGAATACAACTCGCCAGAGCTAACGGCAGCTCAAGACGATGGCTATTTGGTGCTGCGCAAACCGCTAGACATCGCCAGTTTGCACGAGGTACTGCTGCGATGGTTTGAAACTTAGTAAAGTCTAGAGCATTGAAAATAGAATTTTTCAACCAAGCACTACCTGCGCCAAGATGCATCGTCGATAACAAGAAGTAAGTAGGCTTTGCCCAGAATCGTTGTGATGATACAACCTGAGTTATGTTGCATCACTCCCCACATTGCAGGCACAGCTTACACTGCATTATTCCGCCCTATTTGCTGGACTGCCTAGCTGACTGCGCCGCTGACAGTGCAAAAAGTTTTGTAGACTCTAAAAACTCTGTTGACGCAGTAACTAAAGCCGATTTCAAATCATGGCTTGGCCCAACCCAGCTTCAGTCTGACAAGCTGCGCCAAGACCGCATGGGCTTTCATCCGGGTGCGCACAGACCCGTCCTTGCAGCAATAGCGTCGCAGGGTAAGACACGCCAAATTTATGACGCGCAAAACAAAGGGCCATCGGCTTTGCCGGGTAGATTGGTGCGCAGCGAAGGCCAAATGCCGCCGCGAAAATCAGACCTGGCAGTTAACGAGGCGTATGACCACAGCGGCATAACGTATGACTTTTATAACCAAATTTTTGCGCGTAATTCGTTAGATAACCAAGGCATGGCGTTGGTGTCTAGCGTGCATGTGGGTAAAAATTTAAACAACGCTTTTTGGAACGGTGAGCAGATGGCCTATGGCGACGGTGACGGTAAACTGTTTACACGATTTACGAAATCTCTGGACGTAGTGGGGCACGAGCTATCGCACGGTGTCATTACCTACAGTGCAGACTTAACTTACCAAAACGAAAGCGGCGCGCTGAACGAGCACTACGCCGATGTGCTGGGGATGCTGACGCGCCAATGGTTTACCAAAACCGACGCCGCCAGCGCCGACTGGCTGGTAGGCAAAGACATCATGGGGCCAGCTGCCACCGCCCGCAGCCTGCGCACATTTGCAGCAGGCAAGGCCTATGAAAACGACACCTACTTTGGCACCGACCCGCAGCCTAAACATCTGCGTGGCCAATACAAAGGAAGCGACGACAATGGCGGCGTGCACATTAATTCAGGCATTCCTAACCACGCGTTTTACCGCTTTGCCTTAGAGCTAAAAGGCAATGCTTGGGATACCGCAGGCAAGCTGTGGTACGACACCCTGCTAACGCTCAAGCCAGGCACACAGTTTGTTGACAT
This sequence comes from Polaromonas sp., assembly GCA_031415895.1. Taxonomy (GTDB): domain Bacteria; phylum Pseudomonadota; class Gammaproteobacteria; order Burkholderiales; family Burkholderiaceae_C; genus JAAFIP01. The sequence continues at coordinate 7,710 of JANOSN010000340.1, forward strand.
GGTGCAAGCTACAGACAAAACTGCAGTGGCTTTGCACGGCAGCGGCAGCGCAGTGCAGCGCGCACTGACGATGGCTTGGAAAGCGGTAGGATTTTAAAACCATAGGCTCGCCATGCAACCTACTCATCTACCCACTGTTGTTCAACTCATTTATAAAGAAAGCGGCGGCTTTAGCGGCTTGCAGCGTGGCTGCACTATCGAGCCGCAAGCACTGCCTGATACACCCCGCGCGCAACTGCAACATCTGCTGGTGCAGCCACAGACTGCACAAGACTGCATTAGTTCTAATGCTAGGCACAACATGCCCGACATGTTGGTCTACTCGCTAGAGATGGTCATGCTGCCAGAGCCTGGCGGCGCTGCAACGCAAAACACCCTGCAACCTGCAGCGCACCGCACCGTGCAATACCCCGCCGGGGACGTGCCAGACGACGTGACGGATTTGATCGACTTTTTGCAAACACTGGCGCAACCTTTGCCCATGTGATTAATAAACCTGCACCGCCAAGCTGCGCAGCCTAACCACTCTTACGGATTGATCTAAATTTGATTAGCCTGCAATACTTGGTCTAGCAAGTCCCCCAGCAGCGCACGCTGCCCTGCACTAAGCAGGCCAAAAATTTCTGCATTGCGCAGCTCTATCAGTGCCATACAGCGCGCGTGCATCGTTTTGCCTCTGCGGGTCAGTGTCAGCGCGACGCCCCGGCCGTCTAGCGCATTGCCTGACTTAGACACTAAGCCTTGATCTATCAATGACTGTGCAGCGCGACTGGCTTGGCTTTTGTTCAGGTTAGCGTGGCGCGCCAGATCGTTGACCGACATGCTGCCTGCATCGCCCGCTAATGCGCCGATGGCTGCTAAACAGCGGCTGTCGCTTAGGCTCAAGCCTAGCTCACTTTGATAGGCACGCGCGGTAGCTATGTCGGTCAGCTTGTGCAGCGTGTGTAACCTGTAGGTGAGTGTGCGATCTAGTTGCATGGTGTTAGGTGGCAGCTAAATGCTCAGCCTGCGCTATCAATTGCAAGCACTGTGTGTCATCAGCTTGCTTGGCTATCAAAGACAACGCTAAAGTTGCCAAAAACAACCGCGCCGTGTCAGGCGCTTGGGCATGGGTGCGGGCAATGGCGTTGGCCAAGGCGGTATAGGCAGTGTCTAGTTGGGTATCGGTCATGCTGTGGCCTCCATAGCGCTTTGGGCGCGATAGCACTGCAAGTATTGGTGAATGCTAGGCACATCAAGTTGTGCCCAGCGCGCCGCAATGTAGCCATCAGGTCGCACCAGCAGTGTAGTGCCTTCGTTGGCAGCGTAGCGGTCAACCGCCTGCAATAAGTGGTCGATCAAGATCTCTGCAGTATGCGTAGCACCATCACGCAGCTTAGTTGCCACACGCAGTAGCTTCAATGCTGCCACGCCCTGCCCTACTGGCAGTGTTTGTAGAGGCAGCAACGCATCGGCTTGATCAGAAAACACCAACAACACGAAGCAATGGCCAAAGTATTGGCTCAGATAACCAGTGCCTTGCGCATTACTAGCTAAGGCATCAGGCGCAGGCATGCCGGGGCGGGCAGCAGGAGCATTATCAGCACCCGCTAGATTGAGCGGTGAACCAACATACTCCACAGGGGTTGACTGGCGCGGGTTGATCAAAGATTTAGCCTCGCTGCCCACACTGGCCAGCCGCAACGCGGCCTCGCGCATCAGCGTAAAACCGTAGTTGGGTGGTGCCATAAATTCGGTACTTTTTGCGCCGTAGGCAATGTTCTCGCGCGTGGCGTGTACGCGCTCGGTGCTGTAGCTGTGCAGTAGCTTGGCATCGGCCTGGCCCTGCAGCACAGCGGCCAGCTTCCAGGCCAAGTTGCCTGCGTCGTCTAAGCCTGAATTCAAACCCCTCACACCGAAGATAGGCACCAAATGCCCTGCATCGCCAGCAAACAAAGTGCGCCCGTACTGGTAGCTGGGCAAGGTCAAACACTTAGCGTTGTAAATGGATATCCACAGCGGCTTCCAAGGCGCTATCTCGCCAATCATGTCTAAGTGGCTTTGCACGCGGGGTAGCACGTTCTCGGGTTTTACGGCCTCAATCGGGTCTTCATCATCGCGCACTTG
>JANOSN010000341.1:0-3317 GCA_031415895.1 Polaromonas sp.
CTGTGCTGTGCACCACCATGGTCTGCTTTGGCGGCGACGACCTGCAAACCCTGTACCTCACCAGCGCCCGCCACGGCCGCAGCGAAGCTGACTTGGCTGCACAGCCCGAGCTAGGCTGCGTTTTCAGCATGCGCGTGGATGTGCCGGGGCTGCCCGTGAATTTTTTTGCTGATTGATTAAATATGCTCACCCTGTACCCCAGCTTAAAAAACAAAGTTGTCTTCATCTCTGGCGGCAGCTCGGGCATTGGCGCTGAGATCGTCAAAGCCTTCGCCGCGCAGGGCGCGCGCGTGGCCTTCAACGGCACCAAGGCCGGCGGTGGCGATGCAGTCATTGCTGAAGTTGTAGCCGCAGGTTTTGCCGCGCCCACCTACGCGCAGTGCGATGTGCGCGACATCCCCGGGCTGCAAGCCGTGCTCAACACTGTGTGCGACGACTTGGGCACCATCCAAGTATTGGTCAACAACGCAGGCCGCGACGACCGCCACAGCCTGGATGAGCTGACCCCTGAGTATTGGGACAACTGCTTGAACATCAACCTGCGCCACCAAGTGTTTGCCACCCAAACCATCGCACGCCGCGCCAAAGCTGCAGGGGTGGGCGCGTCGATCATCAACATGGGCAGCATCAGCTGGATGCGCGGCCGCCCTAACCTGATTGGCTACACCACCAGCAAAGCAGCCATCAGCGGCATGACGCGCACGCTGGCGCGCGAGCTGGGCGAGTTTGGCATTCGCGTGAATGCACTGGTACCGGGCGCTATCGCAACCGAACGGCAAAGCGCGCTGTGGCGCAACCCCGAAGAAGATCAAAAATTTATCGACCTGCAGTGTTTAAAGTTTCGCTTAGAGAGCATTCACGTGGCCAAACCCACACTGTTTTTAGCCAGCGATGACTCGGACGGCATCACGGGGCACAACTTGATTGTGGATGCGGGCTTGGCGCAGGTGTCGGTGGTGGGGTGAAGGGTTTACTTGCCTAATTGGCTTGTAGTCCAAGTGTTTATTACTCAGACAGCTATTAAATTTATAGCAATTAGTGTTTGATGCGTTAGTTGTTCACTGGCTAACCAGGGACAAGCCAGCTAAGGCATCACCCTTTCTTTGCCAATCCCAATCTTTCAATCGTCGCACGCTCCGCATCAAACGTGCGTACCGCATAACGTGAATATTCGGCGCTGTCCATGTAGATCACGGGTTGAAAAAACTTATCCAGCGTCTCTAATACCTTCGGGTCATCCACGGTTTTGCGCAGCGCGTCTTGCAGCACTTTGACCGTAGCTGCGTCCATGCCCTTGGGGCCACCAAATCCAAAGGGCGATTCAGTGATGGTGTCCCAGCCAGCTTCTTTAACGGTGGGCACATCAGGAAAAGCTTTATTGCGCTCTCGGCCCAGTGTGGCTAACAGGCGCAGCTTGCCTGCTTTAACATGTGGTGCAAACTCTGTGGTGCCGCTCATCAGCGGAATTTGGTTGCCCAAAATGGCTTGCAAAATTTCAGCTGAGCCTTTGTACGGAATGTCTTGGCTGGTAAAGCCTGCTTTGTTTGAAAATTCTTCAAACGCTAAATGCGGCGTGGTGCCTGTGCCCGTGTGGCCGTAGGTGAGCTTGCCTGGGTTAGCCTTGGCCCACGCGACCATTTCTTTGAGGGTTTTGTACGGCGCGTCCATCGTGGCGGCCAGGCCAAAGGTATAGCCTGTAACGCAGGCAATATGGGTGAGGTCTTTGACTGGGTCAAACGCCGTTTTTTGCATGTGCGGAATGCGGTAGATGCCCAGCGGCAACTGCGACAGTGTGTAGCCGTCAGGCTTGGCGTTGACCAAAGCAGTCGCGCCCAATGTGCCGCCTGCTCCGGGCTTGTTCTCGATAATGACGGTGGCACCGCCCAGCTGGCGGCCCAGCGATTCACCAAATGCGCGCACCACAGCATCACTGCTGCCACCTGTGGGCCAAGGGCAGATCAAGGTGATCGGCTTGCTGGGAAACTTATCTTGTGCAAAGACTGACGTGCTGAGTAGTGCGGGTGCAGCAATCAGCGCTGCAGCTTGGCGGCGGTTGATGCTGTGGCGGGTAGTTTGGGGCTGGTTTTGCTGCGCGCGGTGGGTCATGCTGTCTCCAATGATGTTGTTCAGCAAGACTACTGCCCAAAGCTTTGCACCCGTGTCACGCAGGCAACATGTTGGACAGGACAAACCCTAGGCGCAGTGCGTTGACCCATGCGCGCTAGCTTTGCGCAGCACGAAAATCGCTGGGCGACAAGCCGTAGCGCTGTTTAAACCGGCGGCTAAAGTGCGCTAGGTCGCTAAAGCCTGCGCGGTAAGCGATGGTGCTAACTGACTCGCGCTGGTTGGGTGCGGCCAGCAGCAAGCCGCGTGCAAAGTTTAGCCGCATGTCCCAAATGCTGTCCGTCAATGTAGTGCCCCGCACCTGAAACACCTCTTGCAGTCTGCGCAGTGACACATGCAACTGGCTAGCCAAGCTGGTGGGGCACAGCGCTGCGTTGTCCAGCTGCTGGCTGATCAGCTCACGCGTGCGCCACACCAGCGCGTCGGCAGATGCGCCTTGCACGGGCGCAGCCGATGTTGCATTTGGATCGCCATCAGCATGCGCGCTGGGGTGCGTGGCCAGCGAGTCCATGGCCAGAGCCATCAGCTCAATGGCTGCATCACAAGTGCGCTGTGCCATCGCTGGGCGCGCCGCGCTCACCATGTGCAGCAGCTGCGGGGCCAGCGCCATGATGGCTTGGGCAAACGGGTTGGCCGCGCTAATGCACCGCGCCATATGGTCCAAGCCATCGGGCACTTTACGGTGCAGTGTGTCGTGCGGCAGGTGCAGCACGATCTGTTCAAAATCGTTGGGGAGATTGAGCGTGTAAGGCCGCGTGGTGTCGTAAAACGCCAAGCAACCCGGTGTGAGCACCGCCTGTGAGTTGCCTTGCTGCACCACCGTGCGCCCGCGCAGCTGCACACTCAGCAGTACAAACGCCTCGTCGGCTTGGGCTGCCCGCTCGCGTGTGCGCTCCACCCGCTGGGGCGAGCTTTGCACGCGCGCCACATGCAAGTCGCCCAAGGTGCCAGATTCAAGCCTGCCGCGCATGGGCGCACGGCGGTCTGGCTCGCACTCCAGGCGCACAAAGGTGTCGCACACAGCGTCGCGCCACGCACCTATGCGCTGCGGTACCGCAATGTTGTCGACACTAAAAATGTTGGCCATGGTGCTTAATTTTTAGCATCGTAACGCTGTGTTAAAGGCAACGCAAGCCCCAACACATTGCCCGCAAAATCCGCGCGCCCGGTCAAATGCGCCCGCGCTTGCGCCA
>JANOSN010000342.1:0-12433 GCA_031415895.1 Polaromonas sp.
CGTCGCGGTACAGCGCCTTGTGCATGGCCTTGACGCCAGACACCCGCTCGGGTGAAAACCCCCGCCGGCGCAGTCCTTCATAGTTCATGGATCGCGCTTGCGCGGGTTGACCCTGGCACATAACAAACGGCGGCACATCAGCGAGCAGCATGGTACACATCGCGGTCATGCTGTGGGCGCCTATTTTCACAAACTGGTGCACCACGGTAAAGCCGCCCAAAATCACAAAATCGTCTACCACCACATGCCCGGCCAGCTGCGAATTGTTGGCAAAAATAGTGTCGTTGCCCACAATGCAGTCGTGCGCTAAATGTACATAGGCCATGAGCCAGTTGCGGTCGCCCACACGTGTCACGCCACCACCGCCGGGTGAGCCCATATTGAAAGTGCAAAACTCGCGGATGGTGTTGCCGTCGCCAATGATCAGCTCGCAGGGCTCGCCAGCATATTTTTTATCTTGCGGTATAGCACCCAGCGACGTGAACTGAAAAATGCGGTTGTCTTTACCAATCGTGGTGGTTCCCTCAATCACCGCATGCGGCCCCACTGTGGTGCCTGCACCAATCTTTACGTGGGGGCCAATCACGCTGTACGGCCCCACCGACACGCTGCTGTCTAGCTTGGCTTTAGGGTCCACTATGGCCGTGGGATGAATCAAAACGCTACTCACCTTGCGCCCTTAGCTAATGCTGCGCATGGCGCAGGTCAGCTCAGCCTCAACCGCCAGCTCATCACCCACCATGGCCTTGGCCTGAAATTTAAATATGCCAGCCCTCATGCGGCCCATGGTGACGTACAAAGTCAGCTGGTCACCCGGCTCCACAGGGCGCTTAAAGCGCGCGCCATCAATGCCTGCAAAGTAGTACAAGGTATTGGCATCTGGGGTCAAATCCAGCGCATCAAAAGCTAGCAATGCCGCAGCCTGCGCCAAGGCCTCAAGCATCAGCACACCTGGCATGACAGGCCGATGCGGAAAGTGCCCCGTGAAATACGGCTCATTGATGGTAACGTTTTTAATCGCTTTAATCGATTTGCCTTTGTCGATCTCTAGCACCCGATCCACCAACAAGATGGGATAGCGGTGCGGCAGCTGGGTCAGAATTTTATGAATGTCCATCATGTTGTAGTGCTCTTTTTATGTGGTGTCGTGTTGTCTAAAGCTTGCTCAAGCGCCCTTACGCGTTCGCGCAGCTTGTGCAATTGCTTCAGGGATGCAGCGTTTTTTTCCCAACTGGCATTGTCGTCGATAGGGAACATGCCGGTGTAGTTGCCCGCTTGCTGAATAGAGCGTGTCACCGTGGTGGCGGCAGAAATATGCACATGGTCTGCAATGCTTAAATGGCCCAAAATAATGGCACCACCGCCCACAGTGCAGTGCGCACCGATGGTGGCACTGCCTGCTACGCCTGCGCAGCCTGCCATGGCAGTGTGTGCGCCGATGCGCACTTTGTGTCCGATTTGAATTAAATTGTCCAGCTTCACACCGTCTTCAATCACGGTGTCCTCCAGCGCGCCGCGGTCAATGCAGGTGTTGGCACCGATTTCTACATCGTTGCCAATACGCACTGCGCCAAGTTGCTCTATTTTTACCCATGGCAAATCTTTAACTGCATCAGGTGAAACAACCTTAGATGTGTCTGGTGCAAAACCAAATCCATCAGCCCCAATTACCACGCCGCTGTGCACAATGCAGCCCTCACCTATAGTGCAGTTCTCGCCCACCGTCACGCGCGACTTGAGCACTGTGCCTGCACCAATGCGCGCCCCGCGTTCTATCACACACAAAGGCCCCACACGGGCACTAGCATGCACCTGCGCGGTCGCGTGCACCACTGCGCTGGCATGCACGCCAGGCTCTGGCGCTTGGCCACTGTGCTTGCGCCACCACTGCGTGAGCCGCGCAAAATACAAATAAGGATCGTCTGTGACGATGCAAGCGCCGCGCTGCAGCGCCACATCCGCCATAGCTGACGACACAATCACGCAGCCTGCTTGCGCTGTACGTAGCTGGCTTGCATATTTAGGGTGGCTTAAAAATGACAAATCCGCAGGGCCTGCGGATTGCAAGGGCCATAAACGCGTCATGCGTAAATCGCCCGGACCATGGAGAGTGCCGCCTAGTGCTTGAACCAATTCAGATAGGGTTGCAGACAAGTGGGCACTCAACTAATTCAGTTATTTACCAGGTGCAGCGGCGTTAAGCGCCTTGATCACTTTCTCGGTAATGTCATGCTTGGGGTTCATGTAGACCGCCTCTTGCAGCACTACATCGTACTTTTCTTGCTCAGCCACTTGTTTGACAACGCGGTTAGCGCGCTCTAGCACGCCTTGCAACTCTTCGTTTTTGCGTGCATTCAAATCTTCTTGAAACTCACGGCGCTTACGCTGAAAGTCACGGTCTTGCTCTACCAATTGTTTTTGGCGGGTCGTACGCTGGCTTTCGGCCAGCGTAGGGGCCTCGCGTTCAAAGCGCTCAGTGCTGGTTTTCAAGGTATTACCGACTTCAGTCAGTTCTTTTTCGCGCTTAGAAAATTCTGCTTCCAGCTTGGTTTGCGACGCTTTAGCAATATTGGCTTCGCGAAAGATTCGGTCAGTATTGACAAAGCCCACCTTAAACTCTTGCGCACTGGCAGGCACGCACCAAGCAGCGGCAACAAAGCTGATCAATACTAAAATTTTGCGTTGAAATGTCATCATTAGAAAGAGGTTCCAATCTGGAATTGTACTGGCTGGATTCTATCCCCAGGAAATTTGCGTATGGGCCGTGCGTAGGCTAATTTTAAAGGACCAATTGGCGAAATCCAACTTATACCCCCGCCCACGGAGGCCCGCAAGGTACCAAAGTCATATCTTTCAAATTCGCTGTAAGCATTGCCTGCGTCTACAAAACCAAACAGTCGCAAAGTGCGGTCGCTGCCTGCGCCTGGGAATGGCACCAGTAACTCAGCATTCACCACAGCCTTTTTGGCGCCACCAATGTAAGAGCCCGTAACGTCACGCGGCCCTAAACTGCCTTGCTCAAATCCACGTACAGACCCTAAACCGCCCGTATAAAAGTTTTTGAACACTGGGAAAGACCTGTCTGCCAAACCTTTACCCCAGCCCAGTTCACCGTTCAAAGCTAACGTGATCTTTCTGGTGATTGGATAGTAATACTGGTTTTGGTAGGAAGCACGCAAATAGCGCGCATCGCCTGCGATGCCCCATTCACCGTTCACCCGCTGGTACATGCCTTGGTTGGGTGCCAACGCGCTGTCGCGTGAATCGCGCGCCCATCCGACGGTGAGTGGAAAATTGGTGCTGGAGCTGCCAAACTGGTTGGCATAAGCCACATAGGCTGCCGGGATGTTAGTTCCGGCTCTGATTTTTGTGTTTTCTACACCTAAGCCAAAAAATACTGTGTCAACCTCAGTGAAAGGCACCCCAAAGCGCACGCTACCGCCGGTGGTGATCAGCTGATAGTCACCGCCTTGGTCGTTCAAAGGTTTGGTGCTGCGGTAAAACACGTCAAAAGTGCGAGACACGCCATCGGCTGTGAAATAAGGGTTGGTGCTGTTAACAGATAACGAGCGGTTGGACTTGGAGGTATTGAGATCAATACCCAAATAGTTGCCGCTGCCAAACACGTTTTCTTGGGCAATTTTGAATTGGAAAGTGAATTTTTCGCTGCTCGAAAAACCAGCGCCCAGCTGCAGATTACCGGTAGGCTTTTCTGCCACGGTCACCAGCACATCAATTTGGTCAGGCGAACCCGGAACATCCACGGTCTCGACGTTGACCTCTTTGAAATAACCCAAACGGTCTACGCGGTCACGCGATAACTTGATCTTGTCACCGTCGTACCAACTGGCTTCAAATTGGCGAAACTCGCGGCGAATAATTTCGTCGCGTGTGCGCACGTTACCAGCGATGTTGATTTTGCGGACATAAGCGCGTCTTGATGGATCGGCTTGCAACACCAAACTCACGCGGTTATTAGTGCGATCAATATCAGGCTTGGCTTGCACTTGCGCGAAAGCATAGCCAAAGCTACCAAAATAATCACTGAACGCCTTGGTGGTCTGCGCCACTTGCTCAGAGTTGTACGGCTCACCGGGCTTAATAGTGACTAAGGTTTTAAATTCATTATCCCGATTGAGGTAATTGCCATCCAGCTTCACATCCGACACCGTGTACTGCTCGCCCTCGGTGATGTTGATGGTTAAAGTCATATCTTGCTTGTCTGGCGAGATCGCAACTTGGGTAGAGTCAATCTTGAACTCAAGGTAGCCTCGGGTGAGATAGTAAGAGCGCAAAGACTCTAGGTCAGCATTCAGCTTAGTACGAACATAGCGGTCGTTTTTGGTGTACCAGCTGAGCCAACCTGTGGTGTCTAAATCAAATAACCCCAGCAGGGTGCCTTCACTGAATACCTTGGAGCCTACGATGCGGATCTCTTTAATTTTGGCAATGTCGCCTTCGACCACGTTGAAGTTCAAATTCACGCGGTTGCGCTCAATGGGCGTCACGGTGGTAACCACTTCAGCGCCGTACAAGCTGCGCCCGATGTACTGGCGTTTAAGCTCTTGCTCAGCTCTGTCGGCCAGTGCCTTGTCAAAAGGCCTGCCCTCGGTCAAGCCGACATCGCGCAATGATTTAACCAAAGCTTCTTTGTCAAACTCTTTGGTACCCGTGAAACTCACATCCGCTACCGTAGGACGCTCCTCGACGATCACTACCAAAACGTTACCTTGAACGTCAATACGCACATCTTTAAACAAGCCTAACGCAAACAGGGCTCGAATAGCAGACGAGCCTTTGTCGTCGCTATAAGACTCACCCACCCTGAAGGGTAAAGAAGCAAACACCGTACCCGGCTCTACACGCTGCAAACCTTCAACCCGAATGTCACTGACGGTAAACGGGTCAACCGCCCAGGCATTAGCCACAAAGGCCAGTGCGGCCAGCGCACAAGCAGAACGGTTCAACACATTTTTTGTTTGTTTATTCATACACCAATCAATACCTTGCGCGCTTGCAATCGTTGCCCTGCAAGCTCATAAAAATTGCCCCAGCAGTCGGCTGAGATCGTTAAATAGTGCAATACCCATCATGGCAAATAATATTGCCACTCCGCCGCGCTGCAGTCGCTCTAGCCATACATCGGTCACTGCTTTGCCAGTGACCGCCTCCCACAGATAATACATGAGGTGTCCACCGTCCAGCACCGGCAAGGGCAACAAATTCAGCACACCCAAACTTACACTGATCAACGCTAAAAACAACAAGTATTGCACCACACCTAAGCTGGCAGACTTACCGGCCACGTCAGCAATCGTTAATGGGCCGCTGAGATTCTTAAGAGATGCCTGCCCTATCAGCATCTTGCCCATCATGCGGACAGTCAGCGCTGAGATCTCCCAAGTTTTGACAAACCCACGCCCTAGGCCTTCTAATGCGCCATAACGTACTTGCACCCATTCAGGGCTAGAGCCCACATAAGCACCGATTTTGCCTATCCACAATGCGCCTTCTTTGGCCGCAGTAGGCATCACGTCCAGAACCAATTCTTGGCCTTGACGCACCACCGTCCATTGCTTTTTAATCGGTTGATCACCCTGCACGCTGGCACGTATCGCCTCGCGCAGTTGCATGCCATCCGCAATAGGTGTGTCGGCAATGCGTATAACTAAATCATCTTTTTTCAGACCAGCCGCATCGGCAGCGCCACCGACAACCAGCTCGCCCATCAGCGCTTTGGTCAAAGGTATGCCCACCCCGATCAGGCGAAACATTTGTGCATTGGCCTCTTGTACTTCCAGCTTACTCAGTTGCAAAGTGATATCGCGTGTGCTGCTAGAACCTGCATCGCGTACGCGCAGTTGCAAATCTTTACCATCTAAAGCACCCTGGGTGCTTAGCCAACGTATGTCGTCCATGGAGCGCACGTCTTGTAACTCTTGACCCATAAAAGCGGCTTGAATTACCTCTTCACCTCCACGCAAACCACTTTGGTAAGCCAGCGATGCAGCTTGGGGCACAGCCAAAATAGCACGGGCCTCTTGCCCGCCTATCCAGCTAACAGTGGCATACAGCAACACAGCCAGAAGCAAATTGGCAATCGGTCCCGCAGCCACAATGGCAGCGCGCGAACGCAATGGCTGCGTATTAAAAGCCGCATGGCGCAGCTCAGGCGGTACGGGCGCTTCACGTTCATCGAGCATCTTGACATAGCCGCCCAACGGGAACGCAGCAATAACGAATTCGGTATCTTGACCTGGATGCTGTTTTTTAGGTTTCCAAGTCAACAGCGGCTTGCCAAAACCTACCGAGAAACGCAACACTTTCACGCCGCAAGCTACCGCCACGCGATAGTGGCCATACTCATGCACAGCAATTAGCAATCCTAAAGCCGTAATAAAGGCCACTATCGTCAACATATTTATCCCTTTAATGTGGCGATATAGCGCCAAGCTGCAGCGCGACTATCTGCATCAATGTGCATTAAGTCGGCCAAGCTAACGGGTTTGGACGGTGCAACGCAGCTTAAAGTTTCCAAGTTCACTTGGTGGATATGGTCAAAACGAATTTCGCCGTCTAAAAAAGCTTGCACTGCCACTTCGTTGGCCGCGTTAAGCACAGCAGTTGTGCCCTGCGGAGCGCGCATAGCGTCCCATGCCAGTTGCAAGCCCGGAAAACGTTGCACATCCGGGGCCTCGAATGTCATAGCTCCCACTGTCGCCCAATTGAGCGCCTGTGCGCCGCTGGCCATACGCTCTGGGTAGGAAAAACCGTAAGCGATGGGTACACGCATGTCCGCATTACCTAGCTGCGCCACCACTGAAGTGTCGTAGTACTGCACCATAGAGTGGATGATTGACTGCGGATGCACCACCACTTCAATTTTCTCGGGCGGCATATCAAACAGATAATGTGCCTCGATCACTTCCAAGGCTTTGTTCATCAGCGTGGCTGAATCTACAGAAATTTTGCGGCCCATGACCCAATTGGGGTGCGCTACGGCTTGCTCGGGCGTGATGTCTTTAAAACTGGCAGCGTCGCGCGTTCTAAACGGCCCGCCAGACGCTGTCAAAATAATCTTCTCCACCCGGCTAGCCCAGTCGCTGCGTTGCTCAGGCAGGCTTTGCAAAATTGCAGAGTGCTCGCTGTCTATCGGCAGTAGGGTCGCACCGCCCTGCACGACGGCTTGCATAAACAAAGCCCCACCTACTACCAAGGCCTCCTTATTGGCCAGCAGCAACCGCTTGCCTGCCTTAGCTGCAGCCAAGCTAGGTGCCAGCCCAGCAGCACCTACGATAGAGGCCATCACAACGTCGGTTTGACTGCAAGACGCTACATATTCGATAGCTGCTTGAGCAGTATCTACTTGGACGTTAAGCTTATTTTCTTGAATTTTTCGGGCTAAAACGGCTGCCGCTTGGGCATCGGCCATCACGGCCACTTTGGGTTTAAACCGTATGCACTGCGCAAGCATTTCGTCCACTTGGGTATTAGCAGTCAGCGCAAATACTTCATAACGCTCGGGGTGCCGGGATAACACATCTAATGTGTTTTTTCCTACAGAACCGGTGCTGCCCAATACGGTGACGCGCTGCAAAGTCATATCCACTGCAACTCGATCAAGCAAGGATGGCCATCAGCATGATGGCCAACGGCGTAGTGGGTAGCAAGGCATCTACACGATCAAGCACACCGCCATGGCCAGGCAGCAATTGGCTAGAGTCTTTAGCCCCAGCGCTGCGCTTAACCAAAGACTCGACCAAATCACCCACCACACTCATAGCGCACATAAACAGCACCGCCAAAACTAGCAGCCACCAGCCATGTGTCGCCAAGCGCGTATACAAGCTAGCCTGGGTGATGCCAAAGCCTGCTTTGTCTAAGTAAATCCACACCACTGCAATCAACAGCACGCCCACCATGCCGCCCCAAACACCTTCCCAGCTTTTACCTGGGCTGATACTGGGGGCCAGCTTGCGCCGCCCAAACCGGCGGCCAGCAAAATAAGCAAATACATCGGCACCCCAAACCAATACCAGCACTGACAGCAGCACGTTGATGCCCATCACACGGGCGCGTGCTACCGCCAACCAAGCCAATGCAAGCAAGGCTACGCCACCAATAATGCGCATCCAGCGGTGAATCGATGACCACTGGGCAACTCCACGGTATAGCAACCAAGCTCCTAGCAATACCCAGACACTGCCCGTTAAAACCCACAGCATGGGCAGGTTGCGGTACGGCAGCTCCAGCTTCCATGCCACAGCGCACAGCACCACACAGTCCAAAGCGATTAACCAAGATGATTTTTTAGTGTAGCCATTGAGTTGACCCCACTCCCAAGCCGCAAGACCCATCAAGATCAAGGCCACACCCATAAACCACTCAGGCTGTGGCGCAAACAGTGCTGGCAGCAAAATGGCCAACAATACTAAAGCCGTGATCACGCGTTGTTTCAACATAGCTTATTTTGCTTCACATAGACGATTCAGAAACTACCGTAGCAGGCGCATGCACCTTGGCATTCACGGCCACTTGCTCAGAGGTTTTACCAAAACGCCTCTCGCGGCCGGCGTAGTCAGCCAAAGCCAAATCTATGGCCACCTCATCAAAATCAGGCCACAAGGTTTGCGTGAAATGCAATTCGCTGTAAGCGCTCTGCCAGAGCAAGAAATTGCTGATGCGGTACTCACCACCTGTGCGAATCACCAAATCAGGGTCAGGCACATGCGACAGCGCCATGGTTTGGCCCAAATTATCTTCAGTGATGGGCAATCCGCTTGCTACTAATTTGCTAGCTGCCTGAGCAATATCCCAGCGGCCGCCGTAGTTAAAGCATACATTAAGCACTATGCGTTGATTGTTTAGTGTGTCAAGCTCAGCTTGCGCAAAACCTGAGCGCACTTTGTCTGACATGCGGCTGCGGTCGCCAATAAAGCAAATGCGCACACCACTGTCTTTGAGTGGTTGCACTTCACGCGCCAAAGCGCTGGCTAACAAGTCCATCAAACCAGACACTTCGTCATTGGGGCGGTTCCAGTTTTCAGAGGAGAAGGCAAACACTGTGAGCACCTTCACGCCCCGTTCACTGCAAATGCGTACGCAGCGGCGCAGCGACTCTACGCCCTGCTTGTGGCCCGCTACACGCGGCAAAAAGCGTTTTTTGGCCCAGCGTCCGTTGCCATCCATCACGATAGCAATGTGATGCGGAATAGGGCTGTGAGGGGCAGTCAAAATGGCGTTAATAGTGAACGAAGTTGCGTTACAGCAGGCAGCTTATACCGACAAAATTTCTTTTTCCTTATCGGCCACCATGCGGTCCACGTCACCGATGTACCTATCGGTCGTTTTTTGCACTTCAGCCTCGGCGCGTTTTTGATCGTCCTCAGAGGCTTCTTTGTCTTTCACCAGTTTCTTAACGTTTTCGTTGGCATCGCGGCGCAGATTGCGCACGGCAATTTTTGTGCTCTCGCCTTCGTTGCGTACCAGTTTAGTCATTTCTTTGCGGCGCTCCTCAGACATCGCTGGCATGGGCACACGAATCAACTCGCCCATAGACGATGGATTAACGCCTAGGTCGCTGTCGCGAATGGCCTTTTCGACCTTAGCGCCCATGCCTTTTTCCCACACTTGCACGCTAATAGTGCGCGAGTCCAGCAGGCTGACGTTGGCTACTTGGCTAAGGGGCACCATAGAGCCATAGTATTCCACCATGACGCTGTCCAAAATGGCTGGGTTAGCGCGGCCAGTGCGGATTTTGCCCAAGTTGCTTTTCAAGGCTTCGAGCGACTGGGTCATCTTGCCTTCGGTGGTTTTTTTAATGTCTGCAATACTCATAAAGACTCCAACATACCGATAAATTAATTTACACGTGCACCAAAGTGCCCTCGTCTTCGCCCATGACCACACGCTTTAGCGCGCCGTTTTTAAAAATACTGAACACTTTAATGGGCAGCTTTTGGTCACGGCACAGTGCAAATGCTGCTGCGTCCATGACACCTAAATTTTGACGCATCGCCTCATCAAAAGTAAGTTGACTGTAGCGCGTAGCAGTCGGGTCTAGTTTAGGGTCGGCAGTGTACACACCGTCCACCTTGGTAGCTTTAAGAACAATTTCAGCGCCAATCTCAGCGCCGCGCAAAGCCGCAGCTGTATCGGTGGTAAAAAACGGGTTGCCGGTACCGGCTGCAAAAATGACGACTTTACCTTCTTCAAGGTATTGCAGCGCCTTAGGCCGAATATACGGCTCTACGACTTGTTCGATATTGATAGCTGACATCACGCGTGCAATCAAACCTGCGTTATTCATCGTATCCGCCAGGGCCAAGGCATTCATCACCGTGGCCAGCATACCCATGTAGTCGGCCGTAGCACGGTCCATGCCGACCGCACCTCCCGCGACACCGCGAAAAATATTGCCGCCACCTATGACCACCGCCACCTGCACGCCCAGTTCGGTGACTTCTTTGATCTCTTGCACCATACGCATGATGGTGGCACGATTGATACCGAAAGCATCGTCGCCCATCAGTGCTTCGCCAGATAGTTTCAGTAATATTCTTTTATGCGCTGGCATGGGTCGGGCTCTCCTAAGACTTGTAATTCAATAGCTGCAATTATCAGCGATGTTGGGTGGGTTTTCAGCTATAAAAAAAGCGGCAAATTCGCATTTGCCGCTTTGCAGGTCAATGACCCAGATTAATCAATTAAGCGCCTTTAGCGGCAGCAATCTGCGCGGCCACTTCAGCAGCAAAATCGTCAACCTTTTTCTCAATGCCTTCACCCACCACGTACAAGGTAAAACCCTTAACCATGGTGTTAGCAGCTTTAAGCATCACTTCAACGGTTTGCTTGTCGTTTTTAACGAAAGACTGGTTCAGCAAAGCTACTTCTTTGAGGTATTTTTGTACTGAGCCGTCAATGCGTTTGGCCACAATCTCTGCGGGCTGGGTAGGCTTGCCTGCAGCGGTAGCCACGGCTGCGTCTTCAGCAGCTTTGGCGGCAGCAACGCTGCGCTCGCGCTCGATCAACTCAGCTGGCACTTCAGCGCTGGTCAAAGACACAGGCTTCATGGCAGCAATGTGCATGGCGGTGTCTTTGGCAGCGGTCATGTCACCGGTGTGCTCTACCACCACGCCAATGCGGGTGCCGTGCAAATAGGTGGCCACAGTACCTTCAAAGCGCTTGAAGCGGCGGAAAGTCATGTTTTCGCCAATTTTGCCGATCAAACCCTTGCGCACATCTTCTAGCGTAGGGCCAAAACCATCAGCACTGTGGGCCAAAGCACCCAAAGCATCCACGGTAGCTGGGTTGTGGGCTGCGACCAAGGTGGCTGCTGCGTTGCACAAAGCCAAAAAGCTGTCGTTTTTGGTAACAAAGTCGGTTTAGCAGTTCACTTCGATCATGGCTGATGCATTGCCCTGCACGCCCAAGGCTACTACGCCTTCAGCGGTCACGCGGGCGCTGGCTTTGCCAGCTTTGTTACCTAGCTTGACGCGCAAGATTTCTTCTGCTTTGGTCATGTCGCCAGCGGCTTCAGTGAGGGCTTTTTTGCACTCCATCATGGGAGCGTCGGTTTTGCCGCGCAGTTCAGCGACCATGCTTGCTGTAATTGCAGTCATTTTGAATCCTTGAAAAAATACTAGAAAAAAGGGGCTACAAGAGCCCCTTTGACAAATTGTCGGGGTTTAAGCCTTGGCGGCTTCTTGCACTTCAACGAACTCGTCGTTGCCGGCCACTGCCTTGACCACTTCGGTCACGGCGTTAGCACGGCCTTCAATGATGGCATCAGCCACACCACGAGCGTACAAGATCACAGCCTTGGACGAGTCGTCGTTACCTGGGATGATGTAGTCGATGCCTTCTGGCGAGTGGTTTGAATCCACAATACCGATGACTGGAATACCCAGCTTGCGTGCTTCTTGCACAGCAATCTTGTGGTAGCCCACGTCAATGATGAACAAAGCATCAGGCAACGCTGGCATGTCTTGTATGCCGCCAATGTCTTTTTCCAGCTTTTCCATCTCACGTGCAAACATGAGTTGTTCTTTTTTGCTCAATGCGTCCAGGCCAGCTTCTTGCTGGGTTTTCATTTCTTTCAAACGCTTGAGAGAAATTTTCACCGTTTTGAAGTTGGTCAACATGCCGCCCAACCAACGCTGATTCACAAATGGAACACCTGCACGGTTAGCTTCTTCAATAATGGTCTCACGTGCAGTGCGCTTGGTACCAATCATCAAAATGGTGCCGCGATTAGCGGACAACTGGCGCACAAACTTCATTGCGTCCTCGAACATCGGCTGCGATTTTTCGAGGTTGATGATGTGGATTTTGTTGCGATGGCCGAAGATGTACGGTGCCATCTTAGGGTTCCAGAAACGGGTCTGGTGGCCGAAGTGGACGCCTGCGTCCAACATTTCGCGCATAGAAATTG
>JANOSN010000343.1:0-1059 GCA_031415895.1 Polaromonas sp.
CGTTAGGTTTGATCGCGGGCTTGTGGGCTGAAAAATTCGACCAAATGGCCGTTTTTCAAAACTTTATCATCATGCCTATGACGTTTTTAAGTGGCGTGTTTTATTCCATTCATTCGCTGCCTAGTATTTGGCAAACGGTGAGCCATCTCAACCCGTTCTTCTACATGATTGACGGCTTTCGTTATGGCTTTTTTGGTGTGAGTGATGTGTCGCCTTGGCTAAGCCTGAGCATAGTAGGCACAGCGTTTATAGTGGTTAGCGCCATTGCTGTGCACTTACTGCGCATTGGCTACAAAATTCGCGGATAAAACTATGACAGCTGAACAACTCCATGCCATTATCGCCAAAGGGCTAGCTTGTGACCACCTAGAGGTCGATGGCGATGGCCGCCACTGGAGCGCTGTGATTGTGTCGCCTGCTTTTGACGGCAAGCGTTTGATACAGCGCCACCAAGCGGTGTACGCTACCCTGGGCGAAAAAATTCGTAACGACGAGGTGCATGCTTTGTCGATGAAAACCCACACCCCTGCTGAATGGGCAGCTTTGCAGGCGTAAAGTCGGCTTTTAAAACCAGCGTTAAGAAAATTAATAAATCATGGATAAATTATTAGTTCGCGGCGGCAAAACCTTGCATGGCGAGGTGCTGATCTCAGGCGCTAAAAACGCTACCTTGCCCGAGCTGTGCGCCACGCTGCTGACTGCTGACCCAGTCACGTTGCTCAATGTGCCGCAGCTGCAAGATGTGAAAACCATGCTTAAGCTCATTCGTAATATGGGCGTGGATGCTCAGCCGCAAATTGATGGATCTGTGGTGGTGAATGCGGCCATGCTATCGTCGCCCGAGGCACCTTATGAATTGGTCAAAACCATGCGCGCCTCCGTGCTGGCGCTGGGGCCACTGCTAGCGCGATTTGGTGAGGCTACGGTGTCATTGCCCGGCGGTTGCGCTATTGGTTCGCGCCCGGTGGACCAGCACATCAAAGGCCTGCAAGCCATGGGTGCTGAGATTGTCGTGGAGCACGGCTACATGATCGCCAAGTTGCCCAAAGGCATGAAGCG
>JANOSN010000344.1:0-3071 GCA_031415895.1 Polaromonas sp.
CCCAAGGTCAGCACATTGGAGTTAGTACCCGCAGCGATTAACAAGCGCTTTACTAGCTGACCAGTTTTATAAGCATACGAATCTGATGTTGGGCGTAATGGATTGCATTCGGCAATATCACCCGCAGTAATCAGCTCCCAAGGCTTGGTGGACCCAGCATCAATCGCAGTTGCATTCGTCAAATTGCCACCGCCACCGCAGGCTTGCAGCACCGCCACCGCTACAGCAGCCAGCGCTGTAAAACGCAATGGTGTTGAATTTAGCAGGCCTTGAATTTTTATCATGTTGATGTCCTGTGTGGCTAATTTATCTTGTTAACGTTTCATGCCCAGGGCTGCAAACATCTGCTCTGTTTGCTTTTGCATTTGCTCTTGCATTTGTGCAAACATGGTTTGCGACTGCTCTACATAAGCGCCCATCATGCCGGGCATGTTAGCTGCATTGGCTGCATTAGGCAGTGCGCCCAGCCCGGGCATTGCTGCTCCAAGGGATTTGCTTTGCTCGGTCATTTTTGTTTGCATATCGGTGAAGGCTTGCACGTTTTTCTCAATCGCGCTGCCCATAAAGCCCTGCATAGCGTGGCCGTAAAAACGAATCATGTTGGCCAGCGCTGCCTCGCTGAACATAGGCACGCCACCGGACTCTTCTTCTAAAATGATTTGCAGCAAGATACTACGGGTGAGGTCTTCGTTGGTTTTAGCGTCTAGCACTGCAAAGGGCTGGCCTTGCACCACCAGTTGTTTCACTTCAGTCAGCGTGATGTAGGTGGAACTGTTGGTGTCGTACAGGCGACGGTTAGGGTATTTTTTAATAATGCGAGTGCCGTTTTGTTTGGCTGCATTTTGGGTACTTTTGGACGACAAATTAGTTCTCCTGAGACGGCTGGGCATGCTTAGAGATTATGACGAAATCATGCGCTAATTTTTGATGCGCTGCAATACATTCTAGGCATCTGTAGGCACGCAAACGCTCTAGGTAAACCCTGAATTAGTGATGAATAGATTTTTAGCCATAAAAAAAGCACCCGAAGGTGCTTTTAATTTGGTAGGCGGTACAAGGGTCGAACTTGTGACACCCTGCACGTCAAGCAGGTGCTCTACCACTGAGCTAACCGCCTAAAGTGCAGCAATTTTATCACAAGCCATTGACTGATTTAGCTGCTGATTGGGTTTGTTTGCAGTCAACCATTAACCGTCTGCGCCCGGCCAGTCGCGAATGTAGGCCTTGAGCATGGTGTTTTCAAAGTTCTGGCTGTCCACCACGGCTTTGGCTACGTCATAAAAGCTGATCACACCCATCAGCATGCGGTTATCGATCACAGGCATATAGCGCGCGTGGCGCTGCAGCATCATGCGGCGTACTTCGTCTAGCTCGGTCTCGGGGGTGCAAATCAGGGGGCCATCGTCCATGGCGCGGTATACGGTGGTGGTGCCTACGTGGCCGCCATTTTTATTCACCGCCAAAATCACCTCACGAAAGCTCAGCATGCCTACCACCAAGCTGTTGGACATGACTACCAACGAGCCAATGTCTTTTTCGGCCATCAGCTCCATCGCGTGGGTCAGGCTGTCCTCGGGCGTGATGGTGTACAGGGTATTGCCCTTGGATTTCAAAATATCACTAACTTTCACAACGGCACTCCTCATATTTATGTTCACAATATAGCCCACAAATGCAATTTTTGACAGCACCCAAGCTGATCAATGGCATCTTTTGGAGAGACAGCTTATGAGCGGCTACGCTGACCCCGGTTTTGACACCCTCGCCCTGCACGCAGGTGCAGCACCCGACCCCACCACAGGCGCGCGGGCGGTGCCCATCCACATGACCACGTCGTTTGTGTTTGAGTCTAGCGACCATGCGGCAGCGCTGTTTAACCTGGAGCGCGCAGGCCATGTGTATAGCCGCATCAGCAACCCGACCAACGCGGTGCTAGAGCAACGTGTGTCTGCGCTTGAAGGCGGCATTGGCGCTATCAGCACATCGTCGGGGCAGGCAGCCTTGCATTTATCGATTGCCACACTCATGGGCGCAGGCTCGCACATTGTGGCCTCTACCGCGCTGTACGGTGGCAGCCAAAACCTGTTGCACTACACCCTGCGCCGCTTTGGTATTGACACCACGTTTGTAAAGCCTGGTGATATTGACGGCTGGCGCAACGCGGTGCAGCCCAACACCAAGCTGTTTTTTGGCGAAACCGTGGGCAACCCCGGGCTAGATGTGCTGGACATTCCTACGGTGAGCACCGTTGCCCACGAAGCGGGCGTACCGCTGCTAGTAGATAGCACCCTTACCTCGCCCTGGCTAATGAAGCCACTGGAATTTGGGGCAGATTTGGTCTACCACTCTGCCACCAAGTTTTTATCTGGCCACGGCACCGTGATTGGCGGCATCGTGGTGGACGGCGGCAGCTTTGACTGGGAGGGGCCACGCTCGGCAGGCAGATTTGCTGAACTCACGCAGGCCTACGCAGGCTTTCACAACATGGTGTTTAACGAGGAAAGCACGGTAGGCGCTTTCTTGCTGCGCGCCCGGCGCGAGGGCCTGCGCGACTTTGGCGCATGCCTTAGCCCGCACAGCGCATGGCTGATTTTGCAAGGCATCGAAACCCTGCCCCTGCGCATGGCCCAGCACATGCGTAACACTACCAAAGTGGTGGAGTTTTTAGCCACCCACCCCTTCGTCTCTCGCGTAGGCCACCCTATGCTTGAGTCGCACCCAAGCCATGCGTTAGCGCAAAAGCTGCTGCCGCGCGGCGCAGGCAGCGTGTTCAGCTTTGACATGAAAGGCCACCGCGAGCAAGGCAAAAAGTTTATCGAAACGCTCAAAGTATTCAGCCACTTAGCCAACGTAGGTGACTGCCGCAGCTTGGTGATTCACCCGGCTAGCACTACACACTTTAGGATGAGTGATGAGGCACTAGCGGGTGCAGGCATTACGCAGGGCACGATCCGGTTGTCGATTGGGCTGGAAGAAGCGGACGATTTGATGGACGATTTGAAGCGGGCTTTGAAGGCGGCTGAGAAGGGCTAGTTGTCACTAGACTTGGCTAAGTTTGTCACGGGATGCGG
>JANOSN010000345.1:0-3060 GCA_031415895.1 Polaromonas sp.
CAAACCGGGCGCATTTTGAAGCGGCTGTACACCCAAGCCCAGCAAATGCGCCATCAGGCCGCTGTCATTAAAAAACAGTTTGGGAGATTTTTGTGCGCGGTGACTAGCCCTGGGTGTCCAAGCGGGCAGGGGGGTGACTAAGAACACGGTTTGTAGCAAATGCAAGTAGCGCTTGAGTGTGGTTTGCGGCAGACCTAGGGTGCGCGACACGTCGGCGGCGTTTAGCACGCCAGTGGCCTTATGTGCCAACGCAGTAAGTAACTGCGGTATTTGCACGGAGCCGTCGATCTGCGCAATGTCCCTTATGTCGCGCTGCACGATGGTTTGCAAATAGGCATCAAACCACGCGGTACGGCGCTTTTCGCCACTGCGCGCCACGGCCTCGGGGTAGCCGCCCGCTAGCAGCTGCCCCAATAGTTCGTTGCGCTCGGTAGTGCCTAGTGTCATACCCCTGGGCTGTGTACCCTGATGGTCAGCTGCGCCCTCGGGTGCAAAAAGCGCGTCAATAAAGTTGGCTGGCTGTTGATTGTCTGTCTGGCGCATTTCGGACTGCGCTAGCGGCCACAGGGTGTGAATCTCCATACGCCCGGCTAATGAATCTGCCAGCCGAGGCAAAAGCAAAACGTTGGCTGATCCGCTGAGCAAAAATCGACCGTTGACGTTCTGTCCCGCCATGCGGGCCAGGTCTACCTCGTGTTTCATGGCTAGGAAAAGCTCAGGCGCGCGCTGCACTTCGTCGATAAGCAGACGGCCAGTATTGGCGGCAAGAAAACCAGCGGGGTCTTGGCGCACGGCTGATAGTACTGCCGCATCGTCCAGCGTGAAATAGCGCGCATCCGCGCCAGATAGGCTGCGCATGAGCGTGCTTTTACCCGTCTGGCGTGCGCCATGGAGCAACACTACAGGGGTGTCAGACAATGATTCGCTGATGGATTGCGTGAGTTGGCGGTAAAGCATGTGAAAATTCTACCACTTAGTAGTGTAATTTCATCCATTTAATGGCTGAAATTACATATAAATGGTACTTGTTTAAAAGAGAAAATTCATGTGAACTCCATGTCGCTAGTTCACCAATGACATACAAATTGCACTTATAGGCTTTTAAAAGACTAGCCTAGCAACTTAACTGATCAAAAATCGGGCTAAGCAACACAACAGTGGGACAATAGGCCTCTATGCACCCAGAACAAATCCTCGCCGCCTGTACCGCTTTGGTCGGCCAAGTTATCAAATTCGACCACCCAGCTGACGCTGTGGTGTCGCGCTTTTTTAAAGACAACCGTAACCTGGGGCCGCGCGAGCGTGCCACTTTGGCCGAAACAGCCTACAACGTGCTGCGCAAAAAAGCGCTGTACGACGCTTTTGCGCTCGGCGCGCCCAAAGGCAGCGGCGCGCGCGAGCGTAAGCTGGCCATCCTGGGCTTTTTCGGCCCACGTGATTTTGTCAAAGCATCGCTCACCGATCTAGAAAAAAACTGGCTCGACGCGTGTGATGCCGTTAACCCTGCCGACCCAGATTCTGGCCTGCTAGAGCTGCACCGCCATAACCTGCCCGAGTGGCTGGCCACAGCGCTCAAGGCCCAGCTAGGTGATGACTTTTGGCCGCTGATTGAAACGCTTAATTCTGCTGCGCCGCTGGACATTCGCATCAACAGCTTCACCACCAAACGCGAAGCTGCACAAAAAGATTTGTCGCGTGAAGGCATCAAGGCGGTACCTACGCCGTATTCCCCCTGGGGCCTGCGTGTGCAGGGCCGCCCATCGGTGAACAAGCTCAAAGTGTTTACCTGTGGCGACATTGAAGTGCAAGACGAAGGCTCGCAACTATTGGCGCTGCTGGTGGACGCCAAACGCGGCGAGATGGTGGTGGACTTTTGCGCAGGTGCGGGCGGCAAAACGCTGGCACTGGGCGCGATGATGCGCAGCACAGGCCGCTTGTATGCGTTTGACACTTCGGCCCACCGCCTAGATGCGCTTAAGCCTCGTGTGGCGCGCAGTGGTTTAAGTAATGTGCAAACCGCAGCCATCGCGCACGAACGCGATGAGCGCGTAAAACGCCTGGCAGGCAAGATTGACCGTGTGCTGATTGATGCACCCTGCAGCGGACTGGGCACCCTGCGCCGCAACCCCGATTTAAAGTGGCGACAAAAGCCTAGCGATGTGGCCGAGCTTAATGCCAAGCAAACCGCTATTTTGCAAAGCGCCGCGCGCCTGCTCAAGCCCGGTGGCCGCTTGGTGTATGCCACCTGCAGCGTGCTGCCCGAGGAAAACGAAGTGATTGCCGAAGCCTTTGGCGCTGCAAATAAAGATTTCACACCCCTTGAATGTGGCGAGTTACTGACCCAACTGAAGGTGGAGTCTGCCGATGGGTTGTGCAGTGGCCCGGTTGACGCACCCACACGCTACCTGCGCCTATGGCCGCATCGTCACGGTACCGATGGTTTCTTTGCCGCTGTGTGGCAGAAAAACGCAGCTGTTTAATGCTTTATGAGCAAGGGTTGCAAGTAGCTGTGGGTAACCACAGTTGCAGCGACCAACGGTAGCGCGTTGTCAGTTAATCAGTACCCCTGCTGCATTAAAATAATGTTTATATTGTTATAGTTACAAGTGTTCGATTTTTGGAACAACACACCGTGTTGTTAAAGGATTTACATGTTCGTTTTTGACTCTCCCGTGTTCGACGCCATTATTCAGTGGATGGGGCACGGCTTGTGGGATTTGGCTTGGTGGCAAATTGTGCTGTACGCACTGGTCACCACCCACATCACCATTGCATCAGTAACCATTTATTTGCACCGTCACCAAGCCCACCGCGCTATGGATCTGCACTGGCTGCCTGCGCACTTTTTTCGTTTTTGGTTATGGCTGGGCACCGGTCAAGTCACCAAAGAATGGGTCAGCATTCACCGTAAGCACCACGCTAAATGCGAAACGCTAGACGACCCGCACAGCCCGCAAGCGCACGGTATCAAAAAAGTATTTTTTGAAGGCGCTGAGCTGTACCGCGCTGAATCTAAAAACATGGAGACCATGGCCAAGTACAGCCACGGCGTGCCCAACG
>JANOSN010000346.1:0-8648 GCA_031415895.1 Polaromonas sp.
CGCGAAAACAGCTCGCAGTCGATCACCACATCTAAAGGCAGCGCATGCATTTTGGCGCGAAAGCTAACGATGCTGCGCAACAAATTAGGCAGGGAGCTGTCGTCTAGCGTATGCAAATTGTCTGCTGGGGCTAAATTTAGCAGCTCGGCGACAGGTCGGTTTTTGGCCAACTGCAGCAAGTGCAATTGCGCGTTGGGAAACTGCGCTTTGACAGCGCAAAACATCGGCCCGGCCAGCACCACACTGCCCATTTCGGACAGCATGATCACCAGCACATGCCGAACGTCTTGAGGATTAGAGACTGGCTTAGGTGCAGTGCCTAGCCAGCTTTGGCAGCGCGCCCAGCCTGACAATACAGCACACAGCAGTTGGCCGACATAGCGGTCGATCCAACGCTGTGTTTTTAGCTGCATTGGGCTAGCGCGGAGGGCTTACTTTAGCCCAGCGGCGGCGCGCAGTGCGGCTGCTTTGTCGGTGCGCTCCCAAGTGAACTCGGGCTCTTCGCGGCCAAAGTGGCCGTAGGCTGCGGTCTTTTGGTAGATCGGGCGCAGCAAGTCGAGCATTTGAATAATGCCTTTAGGGCGCAGGTCAAAGTGCTCAGCTACCAGTGCCGACAATTTCTCGTCTGACATTACGCCAGTGCCTTCGGTGTACACGGTAATGTTCATCGGCTTGGCCACACCAATAGCGTAGGCCACCTGGATTTGGCACTGCTTGGCCAAACCGGCTGCCACAATGTTTTTGGCCACATAGCGCGCTGCGTAAGCGGCTGAACGGTCTACTTTAGAGGGGTCTTTACCACTGAACGCGCCGCCGCCATGTGGGCAAGCGCCGCCGTTGGTTTCTACAATGATCTTGGGGCCAGTCAGGCCACAGTCGCCCTGCGGGCCACCTATACCGAAACGGCCGGTGGGGTTGATCAAATAACGGGTGTCTTTGGTGATCATCTCTTTGGGCAGCACGGGCTTGATCAGCTCTTCAATGATGGCTTCGTTAAAGCTGGCCTTCATTTTGGTGGCGGTCTCGCTCTGGCTTGGGTCATGCTGGGTAGACAACACCACAGTGTCGATGCTGACTGGCTTGCCGTCGATATAACGCATCGTGACTTGGCTCTTTGCGTCTGGGCGCAAAAATGGCAGCTTGCCGCTTTTACGCAGCATGGCTTGGCGCTCGACCAGGCGGTGAGCGTAGTAAATGGGCGCTGGCATTAGTACAGGGGTTTCGTCGCAGGCATAGCCAAACATCAGGCCCTGGTCGCCCGCGCCAATGTTCAGGTGGTCATCAGATGCATGGTCTACGCCCTGGGCAATGTCGTTAGACTGTTTGTCGTAGCACACCATCACAGCGCAGCCTTTGTAGTCAATGCCGTAGTCGGTATTGTCATAACCAATGCGCTTGATGGTGTCGCGGGCTACTTGGATATAGTCGACATGCGCGTTGGTGGTGATCTCACCAGCCAGTACAACCAAGCCAGTGTTAGTCAGGGTTTCAGCAGCGACGCGGCTGCGGGGGTCTTGTGCGAAGATCGCGTCGAGAATGGCATCAGAGATTTGATCGGCTACCTTGTCGGGGTGGCCTTCAGAGACGGATTCAGAGGTAAATAGAAAGTCGTTCGCCATTTAGATAAACTCCATTGGTTGGCTAAAGTTGATAAACCGCGTTGCCGCGACTTTAAAACCTATTGGTTTGGAGCCCTTGGCGAACGCTTTAGCAGATTTTTTTACATCGCCCCGCAAGTAGTTCATAACTCGGCGATGACACTATTTTAACCCTTTTGATGACCCTGTTGTTTCGTTGTTTGTCGGTGCTGCCACTGTGGTTATTACATGCCTTAGGTTGGGCGCTGGGCTGGGTGGCTTACCTTGGCTCGGGCGTGTACCGTGCCCGGTTTGTAAGCAACGCGCAGCAAGCGGGCTACAGCGCTGGCCAAGTGCGTGCAGCCGTTGGCCACGCAGGCCGCATGACGGCCGAAATACCCAGGATATGGATGGGCGCACGCGTGCCGTTGCAGTGGGTGAACGCACCCGAGGTCGACGCGCTGTACCAAGCCGCTGCTTCAGGTCGGGGAGTACTTTTCTTGTCTCCTCATTTAGGCTGCTTTGAAGTGACGGCCCAAGGCTGGTCTGAGCGGTATGCCCCCCGATTAGGTGATATTACGGTGCTGTACCGCCCGGCGCGCAAAGCTTGGCTAGCGCGTGTGATTGCGTTGTCGCGCAACCGCCCCGGGGTCGTTGCGGTGCCTACTACGCTGTCGGGTGTTAAGCAGTTGATCAAGTCACTTAAATCAGGCCGCGCAGTTTTTTTGCTGCCAGACCAAGTGCCGCCTGAGGGGCTGGGCCTGTGGTCGCCATTTTTTGGTCGCGATGCTTACACCATGACTTTGGCAGCACGTTTGGCGCAGCAAACTGCTGCGACAGTGTTCTTGCTATGGAGTGAACGATTAACTTGGGGGCGCGGTTACCGCTTGCATTTTTCTGCTTTGAAAGAACCCCTATCGGATGATTTGCAGCAGGCAGTGGCGCAGATCAACCGCGCGATGGAAGACTTGATTCGCCAATGCCCCACGCAGTATTTGTGGGGCTATGCCCGCTATAAGCAGCCGCAGGCTGCAGCCCATACCAGCGCGCACAGTGCAGGCTCTGTCGCAGCTACTGCCCCAGTTAAGGAAGCGTCTTAATGCAAGCTTTGGTGTCGCGCCTGGGCATTGCCTTCATGCGCACGACTGCGTGGCTACCGCTGCCGGTGGTGCGCGCCATGGGCTGGCTGCTGGGCTGGTTGCTCCACACAGTTGTTTTGTCGCGCAGAAAAATAGTGCGTACTAATTTGACGCTGTGCTTTCCCGAATTGTCTGAGGCGCAAGTGCACGCCATGGCGCGCGAGGTGTTTACCAACTTTGCTCAAGCTTGGATGGACCGTGGCTGGCTGTGGCATGCGCCCGAGGCCGTGGTGTCCAAGCGGCTCAATTTGACAGGCGCTGTCGATGAACTGCGCGGCAGCGGGCCCACGATTATTTTTGGCCCCCACTTCATGGGTATGGATGCCTGTGGTTGCGCGGTGATGATGAACATCAAGCGCCAATACACCTGCATTTACACCGACCAGTCGAACAAAATTGTCGACGCGTGGATGCTGCGCGGGCGCCAGCGTTTTAGCGTGGCTAGGCTGTTTGACCGCGCCTCTGGCGTGCGTGAGATTGCTACATCGCTGAAAAAAGGCGAGCCTTTGTACCTGTTGCCAGATATGGATTTTGGCGACAACGGGACTGTGTTCGTACCGTTTTTTGGCATACCCACGGCTACCGTGCCATCACTGTCCCGTTTTGCAAGGCTGGGCAGTGCCAAGGTGGTGCCAGTGGTAACGCAGCTAACGGCTACTGGCTACGACGTGCGCGTTTTGCCGGCTTGGCAAAACTTCCCCACCAATGACGCTGTGGCCGACACGGCGCGTATGAATGCAGAGATCGAAGGCTACATACGCCAAATGCCTGCGCAGTATTACTGGGTGCATAAGCGCTTTAAAACCCGTCCACCGGGTCATCCGTCGCTGTATTAGCCTATTTAGGCATTTTTACCCATCAAATATGTCTGCAGTCCATGTATTTATTAGCTTATTAGCTATTAAAATTATAGCATTAGACTTGATTGGATGCTTTCAACTGCGTGCTTAAACAACGCAGCAAGGCCACAACATAAAAAGTAGGTGATTCACAAAACCCATCTAAACGTTGACTAATTCCATTAATTGTTTCTGAAATACATTAAAATTTAGTTTCTTTTTGTAATTATTAGTACGTAAACATCACAAAACGCGCCTCCGCATGTTTTGTGGTTACTAAAGAATTAATATTTTGGAGTTTTCATGTTGGCGATAGCTAAATTTCTCAGCCTTTGTAGGCTTTCACGATTTTCAATAGCCCAGGTATTTAGCGCGCTCGTGCTGACAGCAGGTTTATTGACAGCCTTGGCAACGCCACAACTGGCTTTGGCGCAAACCCAAATCACCAACACGGCATCTATAACTCCCCCTTTGAACGTGACCAACACCAATACGGCACCAGGTTGCGTTGCAGGTACATGTACCGCAGCCGATAGTGACACGGTCACCGCAAGTTTGCCTACGGTGTCCAAGACGTTCAGTCCTAGCACCATCAGCGCAGGCGGCACCACTTTACTGGTCATCACTTTTACCAACACCCACAGACTGACCACTGCAACTTTCAGTGCTGCATTTGTTGACGAATACCCCACCGGGCTGTTCAACGGAACCACACCGGCACCTACCACCAACTGTACTGGGCCTGTACCTACTGCAGCTGCTGGTGGTAACCAGATATCAGTGGCCTCAGGCACGCAAATTGCGCCTAATGCAAGCTGTTCTGTCTCTGTGGTTGTTACTTCTATCACTTCACCGCAATTGGTTAACACTATTCCTGCTGGCTCTTTGACTACCTCTGTCGGTGCCAACCCAAGCTTGGTCAATGCGACCTTGACGGTGACCCCTTCTGCAGATTTGGTGATTACCAAGACCACTGCTAACGCTACACCTAACGCTGGCGGCACATTTACCTACACCATCGTGATCGGTAACAACGGCCCAAGCCCAGTGACCAACGCTAATTGGACAGACACCTTGCCTACGGGCTTGGGTACCATCACCAATATCGTGCCAAGCGTAGGCATTACAGCCGCTGCTGCAGGTTCTACCATCTCTGGCACCAGCAGCTTGGCTGTCGGTCAACTGGCCACCGTCACCTTCCAGGTCAGCGTGGCACCGGGTGCCAGTGGTACCCTGCTTAACACTGCAACGGTAGCACCTCCAGTAGGCACTTCTGACCCAGTACCAGGTAACAACAGCAGCTCAGTGCCCGTCACTGTCAACCTGGTGGCTGACATGGTCATCACCAAGACCACAGCTAACGCTACCCCCAATGCTGGCGGCACCTTTACCTACACCATCGTGATAGGCAACAACGGCCCTAGCGCTGTGACCAACGCTACCTGGACTGATACCTTGCCAGCAGGCTTGGGTACCATCACCAACATCGTGCCTAGCGCAGGCATCACTGCCGCAGCTGCAGGTAACACCATCTCTGGTACCAGCAGCTTGGCTGCAGGTCAAGTGGCCACCGTGACATTCCAGGTCAGCGTTGCAAATAGCGCTACTGGTAATTTGACCAACAGCGCAAGTGTCTTGCCACCAGTGGGCACCACCGAACTGGTTCCAGGCAATAACTCTAGCTCGGCTGTGGTTACCGTTGGTCAAGTAGCTAATCTGTCAGTTAGCAAAACAGACGGCACTCTCAGTGTGAATGCCGGTGGCACAACGGCCTACACCATTACCTACAATAACGGCGGCCCGTCAGCGGCTAACGGCTCAATAGTTCGTGACGCTGTATCTGCTGGTTTGGTGTGCACCACGGTCACATGTACCGCTACCACAGGCGGTGCGTCTTGCCCAAGCACCTTGCCGCTAGGCAATGCGGTGCTCAGTGGCGCGACCAACTTCTTTGCTACTGGCGAGACGATTGGAACCTTCCCGGCTAACAGCTCAGTGACTTTGGTAGTTAACTGTAATGTGACTGCCACAGGGCAATAAGTAAGTGCAATCAGTCGTGCGCGCAGTGCGCACGGCTGGCTGCCACTTGACGATATAAAAAATAAGGCCTGGTCGCATCGACTAGGCCTTATTTTTTGTCTGCATCACTTTGCACAGAAAGATCTTGCTTTTTATCCTCATCAGATGACGGCAGCTCGCCTTTTTTGCGACCCGAAAACATCGTCCACCAAACGATTAGCACTAAAAGTAACAGCGCGCCCAGCGCTTCAAGCACAATAAGGCCCATGACAAGACTCCTGATATTGCTGGCTATTGTAGGAACCTTAATAAGCTGCGCTGTGCGACCACCGCAAAGCCCCCAGCCACCTGTGGCTGCGCCAGCGCCAGTGCCATCAGCGCCACCCGTCAGCTCTGCTCCTACCGACACACCCACCGGCCCCGTGCTGCAGCAGGCCAAAAGCCGCTGGACACCCGCCCGCTGGAGCGACCTGCCGGGCTGGAGCGCCGATGCACCGCACGAAGCTTGGAACGCGTGGGTGAAAAGCTGCGAGCGTCCCACCACCGCTTTGGCCCAGCTGTGCCCTGAGGTGCGACGTTTAAGTTTAGCTAGCGCAGACGAGCAGCGTGCTTGGATGGTGCGCCGCCTGCAACCCTACAAGGTCGAGCCGCTGAACGGCACTGCAGTGGAAGGCCTGCTCACCGGCTATTACGAGCCAGTCCTCACCGCCACGCGCCAGCCCAGCGCAGCCAATGCTGCTGCCTTGTACCAACCACCAGCTAGTTTAAACAGCCGCAAGCCGTGGTATTCACGCAAAGATATCGACACACTGCCCGAGGCCAAGGCCGCACTGCAAGGCCGCGCCATTGCTTATTTGGCTGACCCAGTAGACGTGCTGGTGCTGCAAATTCAAGGCTCTGGCCGCCTGCGTATTACCGAGGCCGATGGGTCGCAAAAAATGATCCGCGTGGCCTATGCGGGTACCAATGAGCAGCCCTACAAATCAGTAGGGCGCTATTTGCTAGACCTTGGCTTGATCAAAGACGCATCGTGGCCAGGCATCAAGGCGTGGATTGTGGCCAACCCGCAGCGCACTAACGAGCTGCTGTGGAGCAACCCGCGCGTGGTGTTTTTTAAAGAAGAATCTTTGCAAGGCAGCGAGGCGGCACTGGGCCCCAAGGGTGCGCAGGGCGTGGCGCTCACGGCTGGCCGCTCGATTGCGGTAGACCCTGGCAGCTTGCCCTATGGCACGCCCGTGTGGATGGCCAGCACTGGGCCAGTCACCACGCTGCAGCGCTTGGTCTTGGCACAAGACACTGGCAGTGCTATCGTAGGCGCTGTGCGGGCTGATTATTACGCAGGCTCGGGTCTGGAGGCTGGCGAGCTGGCAGGCAGGCTCAAACAGCCTTTGCAACTGTGGGCGCTGTGGCCACGGCCCTAGCAGCACCAGTGTGTTGTAGTTTGCGCTGTTGACCGATTAAATTGATCATTTATCTATCAAATACCCTTGTAGTCCAAGTATTTATTGCTCAGACAGCTATGAAATTAATAGTAAACACTATATCCTCACTACAACGCTCTGCACACTACGCAACACTGTGCGCCATACTTTTAGCCAGCGCGTCAGGCTGTAGCACAGGCCCGGTTAGCAAGCCACTGCCTTTTTATCGTTGCGAATACGGCATTGAATTTACCGCTAAGTTTGTAGACGACTCGGTGGCCGTAGAAGGCCCGCGCGGTTACGACCTGTTGTACCGTGGTGGCAAGCATGCCAGCACCCCGGCCAATGCCAAACCCAACTCTAATGAATACAGCAACCCGCGCATGCAAATTGAGTTCAACTTAGGCGTAACCCAGCGTGAGGCGATCTTGCGCTATCCGCTGTTGCCGCTAGTATCGCGTTGCGTGAGAGATAACTGAAAAAGCTTAGTTTTGCAAAAATACCCGATTTTTAGCAATTTTCTTTCTCTTACAGGCCCCTGCAGGGCGATAAAAGCAAAGACATACCAAACAATCGGCTCTACACTGCTTTGATAATTTGTCAGCACCTTGGCGCAGCTTAGCCGGTGCATTTTGGAGACCCGCCCATGAACGCACCGCTGCCAGAGCACATTCGCAAAGCCCTAGACACCGTCACCCTAGACGACAAATACAGCTTGGACTACGGCCGCGCTTTCATGAGCGGCGTGCAAGCGTTGGTCAAGCTGCCCATGTTGCAGCGCCTGCGCGATCAGCAAGTGGGCAAAAACACGGCGGGTTTTGTATCGGGCTACCGTGGCTCTCCACTGGGCGGCTACGACCAAGCCTTGTGGGGCGCTGCCAAATACCTTAAAGCACAAAACGTTATCTTCCAGCCCGGTGTCAACGAAGAATTGGCCGCCACCGCCGTGTGGGGCACGCAGCAGCTAGGCTTTGCACCGCAGGGCAGCAACAAATTTGACGGCGTGTTTGGCATTTGGTATGGCAAAGGCCCAGGCGTTGACCGCACCAGTGATGTGTTCAAACACGCCAACATGGCGGGCACCACGGCGTGGGGCGGCGTGATAGCCGTGGCGGGTGACGACCATGTGGCTAAAAGCTCGACCGCTGCACACCAAAGCGACCACATTTTTAAGGCCTGCGGCCTGCCAGTGTTCTTCCCAGCCAGCGTGCAAGAAATTTTAGACCTCGGCATTCACGCTTTTGCCATGAGCCGCTACGCAGGCGTGTGGGCGGGTATGAAGACGATTCAAGAAATTGTCGAATCCTCAGCCACCGCCATGATCGACCCCGACCGGGTGCAGATCAAACTGCCTACCGACTTTGTCATTCCACCCGGCGGCGTGCACATCCGCTGGCCTGACCATGCACTAGACCAAGAAGCACGCTTGTTTGACACCAAGTGGTACGCCGCGCTGGCCTACATACGCGCTAACCGGTTGAACTACAACGCCTTTGATGGTAAAAACGACCGCTTCGGTTTGATCGCCAGCGGCAAGGCGTACAACGACACACGCCAAGCCTTGGCCGATTTAGGCCTGGACGACGCCACCTGCCAGCGCGTGGGCATCAGATTGCACAAAGTGGGCGTAGTGTGGCCGCTAGAGGCGCAGCT
>JANOSN010000347.1:0-5671 GCA_031415895.1 Polaromonas sp.
CATTGAGCTGTCGCCCGCACTCAAAGAGCTGGTGGGCAGTGTTAAATCAAACGACCCATTTATCAGCGGCATTCGCGTGGGCCAAAACGCGCCCGGTGTGGTGCGGCTGGTGATAGACCTGAAACAAGCCGCCCTGCCCCAAGTGTTTAACCTGCCGCCTGTAGCCGCCTACCAGCACCGCTTGGTGCTAGACCTGTACCCCATGCAGGCCATTGACCCGCTAGAAGCGCTGATAGCCGAACAGTTGGGCGAGAAACAAGGCGAAAGTGCAGCCGCTGCAGCCAAAGCAGCCACCGCCACGCGTGACCCTTTAGGTGACTTGATTGCGCAGCAAAACAAAGACAAAAAATCACCGTCCGTCCCAAGCAGTGGTACGCCAAACGCTACTAATACGATAGCTGGCCGAGCAGCAAATACTGGGACACCAACTCCTAAAGCACCTCCAACAGACACCCCAAAAGCCCCTGACAAAACCGACCGCCTCATCATCATCGCCCTAGACCCCGGCCACGGCGGCGAAGACCCCGGCGCCATCGGCCCCGCAGGTACGCGCGAGAAAGACGTGGTACTGTCAGTGGCCCTAAAACTGCGCGAGCGCATCAACGCCACCACCATCAACGGCAACCCCATGCGCGCCTACCTGACCCGCGATGCTGACTTTTTTGTGCCACTGCATGTGCGGGTGCAAAAGGCGCAGAAAGTGCAGGCCGATTTGTTTATCAGCATCCACGCTGACGCCTTCACGGTGCCCACAGCGCGCGGTGCCAGCGTGTTTGCACTGAGCCAGCGCGGTGCGTCTAGCGCAGCGGCCAAGTACATGGCTGAGAAGGAAAACAGTGCTGATTTAGTCGGCGGTGTGAACGTCAAAGTCAAAGACCCCACCTTGCAGCGCGCGATTTTAGATATGAGCACCACCGCGCAAATCAACGACAGCCTAAAGCTAGGCAGCAATTTGCTGGGCGAGATTGGCAGTTTTGCCAAGCTACACAAACCGCGTGTGGAGCAAGCCGGTTTTGCAGTGCTGAAAGCGCCTGATATTCCAAGCATATTGATAGAAACTGCTTTCATCAGCAACCCTGAAGAAGAACAGCGTTTGCGCAGCCAAGAATACCAAGACCAGCTAGCCGACGCCATGCTGCGCGGCCTGCAGCGCTACTTTGCTAAAAACCCACCGCTAGCTAGGACTCGCACTAGCTCTTGAGCTTGTATTTACTTGTTTTGGGTGTTGAAAGTGCTTGTAGTCCAAGTATTCATTAATTAGACAGCTATCAAATTCATAGTATCAGAGCTTGCACAGCTTTGAACTGCTCATGCTCGCTGCCGCGCAGCCACTCAAACAAAACCATCTCCGTGGTCACCAAATTAGCGCCCTCAGCGGCCAACCGGTCATAGGCCGCATCGCGGTTACGCTCGGTGCGCGAGGTGCAGGCGTCGGTGACTACGAAAACGTCAAAATCGTCCAGCAGCCCCATCACCGTTTGCAGCACACACACATGCGCCTCTAGCCCGGCAATGATGATCTCAGAGCGTGCGTTCTCTGCGGGCTTTTGCAGGTGCTTAGGCACGCTGCGGGCGTTGGGTGATGCTTTGGGTGTGCCGTAGGCTTGCAGTTGTTCTACCAGCCCTTCGTCGCAGGCGCTGAAGCTGAGCTTTTGCAAGGGCTCGCGCGCCCACTCGGCCAGCTCTGGCACCGTGGGGCCTAGGCCTGCCGGGTTTTGCTCGGTCACGCTGGTGGGCACGCGCAGCAGCTGGGCGGCCCGCGCTAAACGCAGCGCATTAGCCACCACGACAAGGCCTTCATGCATAGCGGGAATCAATTTAATTTGCAGGTCAATCAAGACCAATTGGCTGGCGGTAGCTTCGATGAGCATGGGATCTTTCTGTATCTTAAAAATCTAAGCTGACTTGCAACACCTTGATTTTGCTAGATTTTTTAGCTGTTTTAGTAGCTTTGATTTTATCGACGGATTTCGCTGTCTCGACTGGTTTGCCAACCCGAAGCTTAGCCTTGGGTAGTGCAACTGTTTGCTGTGTTGGTGCTGGTGCTGCTGCGCTATTAACAAGCGGCTGATGGCGCAACTGCAGCACCGCATCCATCACCCGCCGTTGCAGCTGTTGCACCACGGCCTGCAGGGCTTGGGCATTGTGTGCCAGCTGGCTGTACAGCAACGCGCCCTGCCAGCCCACCCAAAATGCGCGTGCATGGGCTTGCGCTAGTGCATGCAAGTCTATTAGACCGGCCGTCTTGGTATTTTTCGGTAATGGTTTGCTTTGTTTTTCATAGCTGTATAAGCAATTGAACACAGCTGCAGCCAATAGAGACTCCCATTGCGCCAAACATTCCAACAGGCGCAGCCTAAAACCCTCGTGCCCACTGGCCACTTCTTGCCCTAAAGCGCCCACCAAGCAGCCGCGCTGAAAATGATCTTGCTCTAGCTGCGCGGTAGTTTCGGCCAGCAAGCCTTCTAGCGCGGCGCATAACTGCTCAAGGCTGCCCGTGGGCTGCTGCACTAGCCAATGCTGCAAGCGCTGCAACCGGTTAGCTTGATAAGTGTCTAGCAGCGCATAGCCAAAAGCCTCTTTGCTATCAAAATAATGGTAGAACGAGCCTTTGGGCACGCTGCATTGGCGCAGTACGGTGTCGATGCCAGTAGCAGCCCAGCCACGTTCTAGCACCTGAGCAATGCCCTCATTCACCAGCCTGTCACGGGTGCTTTGCACCTGCGCACGACGTACTGGATGGCTTTGGCTGATTGATTCGATATGATCTAGCATTATGCGATTTTAGTTTATTAATAGACCAGTCGTCTAACAATAAACTAAGATTTAACGTTTTTACTATTTATAGTAGATCAGTCTACTATAAATAATATTAATTGATAATAGCTGAAATAGACGAATTATCAATACTGATTCATATATAAATCAAGCACTTACACACATTACTTTGCTTGACTTATCAAGTCGCAATAGCTAAAATAGATAGATGCAAATTTCTAGCAGTTACTTCTCACCCATAGCGTTAGCACGCGTCGGCATGGTGGTGGCATCATTAGTTTTCACAGCATCGTTTAATTTTGCAGTGGCTCAAAACCAAAACAACTACGGTAGCCCGCAAGCTCTAACGCAAAACACCATTCAAAGCAGCACCCAAGACGACATGGGTAGCTTTTTGGCCGATCGCGGTATCGTGTCGATCATTGGTGACCAAGTTAGTCAGGCCAGCCGCATAGTTACCAGCCGTGCTTCAGATTTAGTATTCAACGCCATGGGCTTTTTGGGCGTGCCTTACAAGCGTGGCGGCAACAGCGCAGAAAGCGGCTTTGACTGCAGCGGTTTTGTCAAAGCCATGTACGAGCAAACGATTGGCCATGTGCTGCCCCGCCGCGCTGTAGAGCAAGCCGGTGCCACAACCCCGATCGACAAGAGCGAGCTGCAACCGGGCGACTTGGTGTTTTTCAACACCTTGCGCTCAACCTTCAGCCATGTAGGCATTTATGTTGGTGACAATAAATTTATCCATTCACCGCGCAGTGGCAGTGTGGTGCGCGTAGAAGACATGCGCATTAACTACTGGAGCAGCCGGTTTGACGGTGCTCGCCGCGTACAGCCTGGCGATTCCGCTAAACGGCCTTAAGCCATCACACCTTGAAGCGCTGCTTAGCTTTAGTGGCAAAGGTGTTGGTAAAGCAGCGTGCAGGGTCAATCGCCTCAGCGCGCAGCAATGGCTCAGCAGCGCGCATAGCGCTTAACGTATTGCGTACACCATCGGCTGAAATAGTGCCATCCAAAGCAATTGCATCGCGCATGCGGGCAAAAGCGGCTAAATACAGAGCCCTATCTCCCGCAAAATAGCTCTCTGGCAAGGTGCGCATCAGATCAGACACCCCCGCAGTCTGCAGCCATTTCAGCGCGTGCACGATGGCATAAGTGGCCGCCTGTGTGGTGTTAGGGTGCTTTTGCATAAACTCTGGCGCAGCATACAGGCAGCTGGCGGGCATGTCGCCACCGCAGGCCTGCACGGTGCCGCGCATGGTGCGGGTATCAGCCATCACACGCAGTTCGCCGCGCTGCTCTAGCTGAGTGATCAATGGGTCGGTGTAGCAGATAGCGTCGATCTGGCCCGAGCGCAGCGCGGCTAGCGCACCAGCGGGCGTGCCCACGCTAACAAACCCCATATCAGCCGACCTTAGCCCTGCACGCGACAGCGCGGCATAAGCTACCGTGTGGGTGGGCGTGCCGGGGGCAATGATGCCCACTTTTTTACCCGCCAGGTCTGCCAGCCCTTTGGCCGCAGGCATGGTTTTGGTTGACACGCCCAGTGCAATTTGCGGGGCGCGGCCCATCAGCACAAAGGCCATAAACTGCGGGCCGTTAGCTTGCAGGGCCAAGGTGTTTTCTACCCAGCCACACACCATGTCGGCAGTGCCCGCCGCTACACTTTGCTGCGCGCGTACTAAGCTGGGGGCCTCCTGCAATTCAAGCTCCAGTCCCTCAGCCGCAAAATAACCTAATTGCTCGGCTATGGTGAGCGGTAAATAGGTCATTGCAGCTTTGTTAGCGACGGCGATTTGTATGACGCGTTTTTCTACTTTCAGGGCTGGCATGAAAGGTGTAGATAAAACAGATGTAGGCGATGCAGCGGACGCTGCTGATGGCACACCACTGGATGCCTTGGCGGGCGCTACGGTGCCCAGCAATTGCGCCCCAGCAGACGCACCCAGCACCATGCCAGACCCTAGGCCGCCCACTTGGGCAATGCGGCTTAGCCACTGACGGCGCGAGAGCTTTAACTCTTGTACTGTCTGTGAAATTCTTATTGTCATGGCACATAGCTTAGCCAGAGCATAAAAGAACCGCATCGGGACTGTCACCGAGCGGGTTATTACGTAATGAATATGTGAGTTAAGGTAACAAGAGCGTCACATAAATAACCTAGCACTCGCTGTGTCGATCACCATTACGCAGTTTTCATTTATAGCCAATAAACAAGATAACAATGTTGATAACGAAAGCTGCAATCCACACGCCGGTGCGCACCTTAGGCATGTCGCCCACATACGCAATGATGAAAGCGCAGCGCAGCAGCACCCACAAAAAGCACAGAATATCCAGCTTGGTTTGCCCTGCGCCCAGCATATGCGCCACGATCACAGCCGCAAAAAAGAAAGGCAGCGCTTCAAAGGTGTTAGCTTGC
This sequence comes from Polaromonas sp., assembly GCA_031415895.1. Classification (GTDB taxonomy): domain Bacteria; phylum Pseudomonadota; class Gammaproteobacteria; order Burkholderiales; family Burkholderiaceae_C; genus JAAFIP01. The sequence goes on from JANOSN010000347.1 coordinate 5,198, forward strand.
GCAGCGTTAGCGCGAGCGCGCCAATCGGTCTGGCGGGCCAGCCAGGCACGCGGGTCATGGTTGTCAAATCCGCCCTCACGGCGTGGAGTGCTGAACTTGCCAGACTTGGCAATGCCAGCGCACACAATGGGCAACAAAGCGGCCAGTAACAAGCACCAATAAGCGGCAGTAAAGTGGGCGTAGGCCATAGGGTTCCTGTAGTCTGGTTGAATGTTCAATTTACTAAAAAAAACAATAGAAAGTGCTGGTAGTCCAAGTATCTATTGCTCAAGCAGCTATTTAATTTGTAGCATTATAGCGCTACTTTCCAGCGGTGGAGCGCTGTTGGTTGCACCGCAAATGGCTGACCGCCAAGTTGTCTTGATGGCTGTTACCGCCCTGGCTGCGCGGTACGATGTGCTCTAGCGTGGCGTCTTGGGGCGCTACAGGTTGGCCGCAAACCCAGCAAGGCACTTGGCCGTGCAGTTGGCGGGC
>JANOSN010000348.1:0-1324 GCA_031415895.1 Polaromonas sp.
ACATAGGCTCGTCTTGGGTATCGACAAAAGTATCTTCAAAGCCAAAGGCTTTCGCTTCGGCCCTACCAAGCCAAGGCTGGTCTTTGCGCTTAGCTAGACGCTGCTCTGGCGTAGCTTCAGGCGGCATGTCGTCAATAACTACAAATTCTGAGGGCTGCGCATCGCGGGTATTTTTCACGCGGCGCATATTCAGCACGGGTTCGTGCAGTTTCATCAATAGATCAAAAAACGATTGCGTCTCTTGCCGGTCTTTGCCGATCAGGTTTAAGCCGTGGTGCAGCTTGCCGAGCAACCCGGGAATCATGCGAATCAATTTGCTAGGCTGCTTGATGGTTTGGGCGCGTTTGACGCTCCACACCAAGTCAAAAACTACCGAGTTAAAGCCTTCGGGATCAATCTGGTTTCTTTTGTCTGTCAGCTTGGCGTGCGCCATGGCAAGGGACCACGATTCAAACAGAAAATCTAATATGGGGCCAGGCACGCCATCCAAATCAGGCCGGTTGCTGATATCAAACGCTATTTCACCAGCCAGCGTTTGGCGCTGCTCGGCAAAGCGAACTGCAGCTAACGCCCGTGCTTGTTGCTCAGCAGCCAATTGGTCTTGCTGGCCCCACTCGACATCCAATATCACCAAGGCTTCTTTAAAGGGCAGGGCGCTTTCCAGTTCCAGCGCGTTGAGCTGATTGAACGTGCGCGTGATGGTTGTAAAGAACTCTTTGAACTCCGCGCTGAATTCGTCGTTATATTTAAAACTACGCTGCGCTGCGCGCTCCATTAAGCGACGGCCTGGGTGCTCTTCATCGGTAAAAAAGCGCGGGTCCACCATGGCCAGGCGCAGCAGCGAAGGCTCTAGCGCCACAATCGCCTCGCGCACGGGGCGCAGCAGACGCACATCTTGCGCTACTTTATTGACCAGCTTTCGCACCATCTCAAGCGACAGTACTTGGCCCACTTCTTTAGCCTGTGTTTTCAACTGGGTGCGAACAATGGCCCGGTTTTTAGCCAAGCCGTAATCGCCCCAAACTTTTTGATTTAACTGGGTTTGTGCGTCTACTGCACGGGCGGGTCTGTCCACCACGGGTAACTGCAAATAAGCAGAGTTGCTGGAATCGTCTGAATAATCTGCAAGTGTGGGTTGGCTGGCCCTAGAGGTCATCAGTTCAGCCAAAATTTGCTGCTGCGACTCGTAATACGAAGCTGGCAATTGATAGTGTGCTGTGCCGCCGCCGCCGTAGATAAAGTCTTTTAGCAGGTCACGGTTGTCCTCGATGCCGACACCATTGCCGTAAGGCGCAATTTGACCGTACTGACTGTTTGGCGCGCC
>JANOSN010000349.1:0-3909 GCA_031415895.1 Polaromonas sp.
GCCGCGCACCACGTCGCCAACCGCCCACACGTTGGGTAAGTTGGTTTTGCAATGGTCATCCACCACCACCATGCCGCGATCGTCGAGTTTGAGGCCGATAGCATCGGCGCCTAAACCAATCGTATTGGCGGTACGACCAACTGAGATAATCAGCTTATCCACATCCAGGCTCACAGCTTCGCCTTTGGCATTGGTGTAGGCAATCGACACACCAATTTTGCTGTTTTTAATCTCGCCAACTTTCACGCCCAGCTCAATCTTGAGGCCCTGCTTATCAAAAGCCTTCTTAGCTTCTTTGGCAATCTGCTCGTCCACAGCGCCCAAGAAAGTCGGCAAACCTTCCAAAATCGTCACATCCGAGCCTAAACGTCGCCATACCGAGCCCATCTCCAGGCCAATCACGCCCGCGCCAATCACTCCCAGCTTTTTTGGCACAGCTGGAATCTTCAAAGCGCCGTCGTTGGACAAAATATTTTCTTCGTCAAACGGTGCACCGGACAACGCGCGCGCGTTAGAACCCGTAGCCACAATAATGTGCTTGCCCAAAATCACTTCTGCAGCCGCATCTTTAGCGGCCAAGGCAACGTTAATTTCGTACACACCATCTTTAGCCGCGACAAATGAACCGCGCCCGTGAAAGAAGGTAATTTTGTTCTTTTTAAACAAATACAAAACGCCATCATTATTTTGCGTAATGACCGTGTCTTTACGCGCATGCATCTTGGCAATGTCAATACTCAAGTCTTTCAACCCAATGCCGTGGTCCGCAAAGTGATGCCCCGCCTGCTCAAAATGCTCTGAGCTTTGCAGCAATGCTTTAGACGGAATGCAGCCCACATTGGTACACGTACCACCAGGCGCAGGTCCACCTTTAGAGTTTTTCCACTCATCAATACAAGCCACTTGAAAACCAAGTTGCGCAGCACGAATAGCCGCGATATACCCGCCAGGGCCGCCGCCAATGACGATGACGTCGAATTGTTTAGACATCTCTTACTCCTTAGATATCAAACAACAAGCGTGCCGGATCTTCCAGCGCGTCTTTCATCGCTACCAAACCCAGCACGGCTTCGCGGCCGTCGATGATGCGGTGGTCGTAGCTCATGGCGAAGTAGTTCATGGGGCGCACAACCACTACGCCACCTTCAACCACAGCGCGGTCTTTGGTGGCGTGCACGCCCAGGATGGCGGACTGGGGTGGATTGATGATGGGGGTGGACATCATCGAGCCGAAGGTGCCACCGTTACTGATGGAGAAAGTGCCGCCAGTCATGTCTTCCATGCCCAGCTTGCCTTCAGCAGCTTTTTTGCCAAACTCTGCGATCTTCTTCTCGATGTCGGCAAAACTCATTTGGTCGGCGTTACGCAAGATGGGCACTACCAGGCCGCGTGGGCTGCCTACGGCGATGCCGATGTCAAAGTAGCCGTGATAGACGATGTCGTTACCGTCGACCGAGGCGTTGAGTACCGGGAATTTTTTGAGTGCATGCACTGCGGCTTTGACAAAGAAGCTCATAAAGCCCAACTTGCAGCCGTATTCCTTCTCAAACTTCTCTTGAAAGCGCTTGCGCATTTCCATCACCGGGGCCATATTGACTTCGTTGAAGGTGGTCAAAATGGCGTTGGTAGATTGCGATTGCAGCAAACGCTCAGCAACGCGGGCACGCAGGCGGCTCATGGGCACACGCTGCTCGGGGCGGTCACCTAGGTCTACCGTAGGGGATGCAACTTGCGGCAACACCTTGGTGGGCGCACCCGTAGGAATGGCCACGGGCGCCGCTGCAGCGGCTGGCGCGCCACCTGCTACAGCCGCTAGTACGTCACCCTTGGTAACGCGACCGTCTTTGCCGCTACCGGCGACCGAACCAGCCGCCAAGTTGTTGTCGGCCATGATTTTGGCAGCCGCTGGCATAGCCACGCCACTCATTGCGCCACCGGTTGCTGCAGGCGCTGCTGAAACGGCTACTGGTGCGGGGGCAGCAATGGCAGCTTTCGCGGCCACAGGTGCGGCTACTGCACCAGCAGATGCTGCCGTGTCGATACGTGCAATCAACTGCTCAGCCACTACTGTGCCGCCATCAGCTACCAAAATTTCAGCTAACACACCAGCGCTGGGCGCGGGTACTTCTAGCACGACTTTGTCGGTCTCAATTTCAATCAAAATTTCGTCGATAGCCACGGCATCACCGGCTTTCTTTTTCCAAGTCAACATGGTGGCCTCGGCCACAGATTCGGACAGTTGAGGGACTTTTACTTCTACGATTGCCATATATTTCCTTTTGGGGGAGAGAGAGGGATTTTTGGACGCGAAGGGCGCTAAGGTTGCGCGAAGGACGCGAAAGAAGTCAAAAGAAAAACCAAAATTAAAAATACAAAACTAATTTTTAGCGATGTATTTGATATTTTTTGGTATTCCTTTTGCGTCCTTCGCGTAACTTTCGCGTCCTTCGCGTCCGGTACCCGTATCCGCCCCCGTATTCCTATTTATTTAGTTAAAACAAAACCTTTGAGCTTAGCGAATGCACCATCGACCAGCGATTTTTGCTGTTCTTGGTGCAAGTGTGCGTAGCCTGCTGCGGGGGATGCAGACGCTGCGCGGCCGCTGTAGCCGAGTTTTTGACCGTCGGTCATGTTCTCGTGGATATTGTGCTGAATGAAGAACCACGCGCCTTGGTTTTGTGGCTCGTCTTGGCACCACACAATATCGGCAGCGTTAGGGTATTTCTTCAACTCAGTGGCAAATGCTTTGTGAGGGAAAGGGTACACCTGCTCTACACGGATGATGGCAGTGTCGTCGTGGCCTTTTTCCTCACGCTTGCGCACCAAGTCGTAATACACCTTGCCCGAACACGCTACCACGCGCTTGACCTTCTTCGCGTCCAGTTCTTTGTTTTCAGGGATCACGGTTTGAAAACCACCCTTAGTGAACTCACTCAGTGGTGATGCCGCGTCTTTAGCGCGCAGCAGCGACTTGGGGGTCATGATGATCAGCGGCTTGCGCAGGTTGCGGATCATCTGGCGGCGCAGCACGTGAAAAATTTGGCTGGCTGTGGTGGGCTGCACAATTTGCATATTGGCGTCAGCCGCCAGTTGCATAAAGCGCTCAAGACGTGCTGATGAGTGCTCAGGCCCCTGCCCTTCGTAGCCGTGTGGCAGCATGAGGGTGATACCGTTCACGCGGCCCCACTTGACTTCGCCGCTGGCAATAAACTGGTCGATCACTACCTGCGCGCCGTTGGCAAAGTCGCCAAACTGGGCTTCCCAAATCACCAGTGTGTTGGGGTCGTTGGAGGCGTAGCCGTATTCAAAACCTAGCACGGCTTCTTCAGACAACAGCGAGTCAATGACGACATAGGGCGCCTGACCATCGGCCACGTTTTGCAGTGGAATATAGGTGCCAGAGTCCCATTTTTCGCGGCTTTGGTCATGGATGACCGAGTGGCGGTGGGTAAAGGTGCCGCGTCCGCAGTCTTCACCCGACAGGCGCACGGGGTAGCCTGATGCCACCAACGATGCAAAAGCCATGTGCTCGCCCATGCCCCAATCCACCGGAATGTCACCGCGCCCCATTGCTGCGCGGTCGTCATAGACCTTTTTGACCAAGTTATGCGGGGTCACTGATGCGGGGATAGTGGTGATCTTCTCAGCGATGCGCTTCCATTCCACCATGGGGATAGAGGTTTCGCCTGCGTCAGTCCATTTTTTGCCGAGGAACGGCGACCAATCCACAGCGTACTTGCTTTTGAAGTTGGTGATGGTGATGTCTTCGGTGTGCTTGCCTTCGTCCATCGCAGCGCGGTAGGCCTTGGACATATCGTCACCAATCGACTCACCCAAACCCTGCGTGCTTAACTTGTCTGCATACAGCTTGCGTGTACCTGGGTGCTGCGCAATTTTTTTGTACATTAG
>JANOSN010000350.1:0-2359 GCA_031415895.1 Polaromonas sp.
ATTTCTTTGCGATTCAGGCCCGGCTCAGCACCCTGGTCACGTTGCAGATTTTTAACCTCGTCGACCAACCATTGCGCTTCGGCAAAGTCGCTGGGGTTTTCCATCACGCGCACGGGCTCGCCAGCGCCTTGGCTGGTGCGCAGGTTTTTGCCTAAGCGTTTGGTGTTGTGGCTGATCAGCTGGTTAGCGCTGTCCAATATGTTGCTGTAGCTGCGGTAGTTTTCTTCTAGCTTGATTTGATTTTGCACGTTGTATTCACGTACAAAATCAGCCATGTTGCCTACGCGCGCGCCGCGAAAAGCGTAAATGCTTTGGTCATCATCACCGACTGCAAAGACTGATGACTTGCTATTATTTTCAGAGCTACCTGAGTAATGAATGCTTGGACTATCGGCCAAAATAGCCCCTGAATCGTGCCCAGAGAACATTTTTATCCACGCATACTGCAATTTGTTGGTGTCTTGAAACTCGTCAATCAAAATATGCCTAAAGCGGCGGTTGTAGTGCTCACGAATCGGCGCGTTATCGCGCAGCAACTCGTAGCAGCGCAAAATCAGCTCACCAAAGTCCACCACGCCTTCGCGCTGGCATTGCGCTTCGTAAAGCTCGTAAATTTCTACTTTTTTACGCGTCTCGTCGTCGCGCACTTTAACGTCTTTGGGGCGCTCGCCCTCTTCTTTGCAGCCGCTGATAAAGTACATCACTTGCTTGGGCGGAAAGCGCTCTTCGTCTATGCCAAATTGCTTCATTAACCGCTTGATCGCCGACAACTGGTCTTGCGTGTCCAAAATTTGAAACGCTTGCGGCAAACCGGCCATCTTGTAGTGAGCCCGTAAAAACCGATTGCACAACCCGTGAAATGTGCCTATCCACATGCCGCGCACATTGACTGGCAGCATGGCGCCCAAGCGCAGCAGCATTTCTTTGGCCGCCTTGTTGGTAAAGGTCACTGCCATCAGGCCGCCGGGCGAGATATGGCCGTTTTGCAGCAACCAAGCAATGCGGGTGGTCAGCACGCGGGTTTTGCCCGAGCCTGCGCCCGCCAAAATCAGCGCATGTGTTTCAGGCAAGGTCACTGCGGCCAACTGCTCGGCATTTAAATTGTTGAGCAATGGGCTCACGGGCGACTGTAATGCAGCGCCGGGCGTGGCGACTAAGCTAGGATTAGGTGATACTTCAATTGACATAGCCAGATTGTGAAGCCAAGACAATGAAAACCATTTTTCGAGCGACTTATTTTTATACCGCAGCGTTACTTGCTGCCACCGTGTTTAGCACGCATGCACGAGCGCAATCGTCATGCTCCAGCGACAGGCAAGCAGCGCCCACTGCGCTGCTAGAGCGCTTTATCAGCGCAGACTGCAGTGACTGCTGGGCTGCATCTACCCTGCCTGCGGTCACCAAAGGCCAAGCCAGCTTAGACTGGATAGTGCCCAGCCCACGCGGCGACGAGGCCCCCTTGTCTGCCGCTGCCAGCAACGAGGCCAGTGCCCGCCTGGCCGCGCTAAAACTGGCTTGGACTGCTGCACTAGCCGGGCAAAGTAGCGCCTTGTTACCTGTGCTCCCACCTCAAAAGCAGCCTAAGCACCAACTTAATACGGTGCGTGTGGCCCATGGTTTGCCTTTTAACGGTTACATCGGCGCATCCATCGAATTTACGCCCAGCCAAGCGCTCAAATCTGACGCCCTCACACCCAAAAAGCTCAGCACCGTCAATAGCCCTGACAGGCACGAGGCCAACGCCTATTTGGTGCTGCTAGAAACCATCCCTGCTGGCGCGGAGGGCAGCGCAGTAGAACGCAATTTAGTGCGCAACCTGCTAGTAACCCCGTGGGACGTGGGTCAGCAGCTTTTGCGCGATAAATCTACTGGGTTGAAACCGTTTTTTGAATCTCGCCCCATCAGCATTCCCCAAGGCGTCAATCCTGACCGTCTGCGGGTGCTGGGGTGGGTGCAAGATGCGCAGGGCAAGGTGCTGGCCATGGCGCAGTCGCGTTGCAAGCCTTAGCAGGTGTTTTCGCCTGCGAGGGGCTGATTAGGTTAGTTTACTGGTCAAAAGTGCCGGTAGTCCAAGTATCTATTGCTCAGAAAGCTCTTATTTTTATAGCAAACACGGTCTAGAAGCTCGCACCTACTTTGAACCCTAAAAACAGCAGAAAAAGGCTATAATCAAAGGCTTTTCGGAAAGTACGCGGCAATGGGCTGCGCGGCTACCGCAACATGAAGGACATTCCATGAAAGACGGCATTCACCCAAATTATCGTGACGTATGTTTTCAAGACTTGAGCAATGGCTTCTGCGGCTGCGGTAGCTGCCGGTGTCGTGGTGGTACGACCAAAACGGTTGCGGAACTTTTCTA
>JANOSN010000351.1:0-1861 GCA_031415895.1 Polaromonas sp.
TGATTGCCGACGCGGTGGCCGTGATCGGCACCATGGATATTGTTTTCGGGGAAATTGACCGATGAATTCGCAAGCTAACACAGCTTCAAGCTACGTTCTGTCAGACGTTACGCGTGCGCGTTTCGACAAAGAAGTTGCCAAATACCCTGCAGACCAAAAAGTCTCCGCTGTCATGGCCTGTTTGGCCATCGTGCAGCAAGAGCAGGGTTGGGTCAGCGCATCTTCAGAGCAAGTGGTGGGCGATTATCTTGGCATGCCTGCGATTGCAGTCAAAGAAGTCACCACCTTCTACAACATGTACAACCAGCAACCCGTGGCTAAGTACAAGTTTAACGTATGCACTAATTTACCTTGCCAGTTGCGCGATGGCCAAAAGGCGCTAAACCATTTGTGCAGCAAACTGGGCGTAGAGATGGGCGGCACGACAAAAGATGGCATGTTTACTGTGCAGCAAAGCGAATGCTTGGGTGCCTGCGCCGACGCGCCTGTGTTACTGGTGAACGACCGCAGCATGTGCAGTTATATGACCAACGACAAACTCGATCAGCTGATCGACGGTTTGCGTCAAGCGAAATAAGGTGGTTAAATAATGAATGCTTCTCAAGTACTAGCGCAGTTTCAAGCCACGGGCAATCAAACCTGTTTCCATGATCGCCACATCAACCCGCAAATTTATAAAGATTTGAACGGCAGCAATTGGCGTTTAAAAGACTACGTGGCACGCGGTGGCTATTCAGCGCTCAAAAAGATTTTGGGTAAAGATGGCTCGCCCGTGGCCGAAGGTGCTGTAGCTGGTTTAACGCAAGACCAAGTGATTGCCACTGTGAAAGAATCAGCCTTGCGCGGCCGTGGTGGTGCAGGCTTTCCTACTGGCTTGAAGTGGAGCTTTATGCCCCGCAGCTTTCCGGGTCAAAAATACTTGGTGTGCAACTCCGACGAAGGTGAGCCGGGCACTTGCAAAGACCGCGATATTTTAGAATTTAACCCGCATATAGTCATCGAAGGTATGGCAATAGCCGCCTACGCTATGGGCATCACTTTAGGCTACAACTACATCCACGGCGAGATTTTTCAAAGCTATGACCGCTTTGAAGAAGCGTTAGAAGAAGCGCGTGCCGCAGGCTTGTTAGGCAATAACATTTTGGGCAGTAATTTCAGCTTCGAGTTGCATGCGTTCCACGGTTTTGGTGCTTACATTTGCGGTGAAGAAACTGCATTGCTCGAATCGCTAGAAGGCAAAAAAGGCCAGCCTCGTTTTAAGCCACCGTTCCCAGCCAGCTTTGGTTTGTACGGCAAACCCACCACCATCAACAACACCGAAACGTTTGCAGCAGTACCTTGGATCATCAACAACGGTGGCCAAGCGTATTTAGACATCGGCAAACCCAATAACGGCGGTACCAAAATTTATTCAGTGTCAGGCGATGTGGAGTTGCCAGGCAACTACGAAGTGCCGTTGGGTACCCCGTTTAGCAAGTTGCTCGAACTTGCTGGTGGCATACGCAAAGGCCGCACGCTCAAAGCTGTGATTCCTGGCGGCTCATCTTCGCCCGTGCTGCCGGCCGACATCATGATGCAATGCACCATGGACTACGACTCGATTGCCAAAGCTGGCTCCATGCTCGGTTCAGGTGCGGTGATCGTCATGGACGATACCCGTTGCATGGTCGAAAGCTTAAAGCGTTTGAGCTATTTTTACATGCACGAGTCTTGCGGCCAGTGCACGCCTTGCCGCGAAGGCACAGGCTGGCTGTGGCGCATGGTCGAGCGCATCGACAACGGCCAAGGCCGTGTGGGCGACATGGACCTGCTCAACTCAGTGGCAGACAACATTCAAGGCCGAACGATTTGCGCATTGGGC
>JANOSN010000352.1:0-2373 GCA_031415895.1 Polaromonas sp.
ATTATCGTAGTGGTGACCATGGACTTTATGTCACAGGTGCAAAACTACATGATGAGTCAGCAGTATGAGTCGTTGTTGAAAAAGGCTAACTTCAAAGCGTAACAGCATTGATATTCGCATTGATCAACATACCATATACAGAGTTTAAGTAATAGTTTTAGGAGAAAGACATGAAAGTCTCGGCTTCAGTAAAGAAGATTTGCCGTAATTGCAAAGTTATTCGCCGTAAAGGTGTTGTTCGCGTGATCTGTACAGATCCACGTCATAAGCAACGTCAAGGTTGATTGAAAGATTTAGAGGAACGCTATGGCACGTATTGCTGGTATTAACATCCCACCGCATCAGCACGCTGAAATCGGTTTGACTGCAATTTTTGGTATTGGTCGTACCCGCGCTCGCAAAATTTGCGAAGCCACGGGTATTGCTTACGCCAAGAAGGTCAAAGACCTGACGGACGGTGATCTGGAAAAAATTCGCGATGCAATCGCCACCATCACAATTGAAGGTGACTTGCGCCGCGAAACCACCATGAACATCAAGCGTTTGATGGACATTGGTTGCTACCGGGGCTTCCGCCATCGTCGTGGCTGGCCTATGCGTGGTCAGCGTACTCGTACCAATGCACGTACCCGCAAAGGTCCGCGTAAAGGTGCTCAGGCGCTGAAGAAATAAGCCACTGAAAGAGAATTAATATGGCAAAAGCACAAGCATCTACTACGACCCGTGTTCGTAAAAAAGTCCGCAAAAACATTGCTGACGGCGTAGCACACGTTCACGCATCGTTTAACAACACGATCATCACCATCACTGACCGCCAAGGCAATGCTTTGTCTTGGGCTTCATCAGGTGGCCAAGGTTTCAAGGGTTCACGCAAGTCAACCCCGTTTGCAGCCCAGGTAGCCTCAGAGATGGCTGGACGTGCTGCGATGGAACAAGGCATCAAAAACCTTGATGTTGAAATCAAAGGCCCAGGCCCAGGCCGCGAGTCTTCGGTTCGCGCGTTGGGTGCATTAGGTATCCGCATTACGTCTATTCGTGATGTGACCCCTGTCCCGCACAACGGCTGCCGCCCACAAAAGCGTCGTCGTATCTAAAGAATTTCTAGGCCTTGTGCTTAGACTTGCTAGAGCCGCTGAGCGAGAGCCAGCGGCTTTGGCTATAATAGAGGGTTGTCTTTAAGACGATCTTCTTATGAGGTCCACCGCTATTGAGTGATATTTTGATCAAAAGAAATGCATCCAATAGCTCCCACAGCCAGTCCTGTGGTAGTTTGAAACCAACGTGAACAAAGGAAATTAAAGTGGCACGTCTCTTAGGCCCTAAGGCTAAACTCTCCCGCCGCGAAGGCACCGATCTGTTTTTAAAGAGCGCCCGCCGCTCGATAGCAGACAAAGCAAAATTTGATTCCAAGCCAGGTCAACACGGCCGTACGTCGGGTCAGCGTATGTCTGACTTTGGCTTGCAGTTGCGCGAAAAGCAAAAAGTAAAACGCATGTATGGCGTGATGGAGCGTCAGTTCCGTCGTTACTTTGAAGAGGCTGACCGCCGTAAAGGTAACACCGGCGCTAACTTGCTGTTTCTTTTAGAAAGCCGCATGGACAACGTGGTCTACCGTATGGGTTTTGCATCCACTCGTGCTGAAGCGCGCCAGTTGGTATCGCACAAGGCCATGTTGGTCAACGGTCAATCGGTGAACATTCCTTCTTACCTCATCAAAGTGGGTGATGTATTGTCAGTGCGTGACAAATCTAAAAAGCAAGTACGTATTGCTGAAGCTTTAGAGTTGGCTGCGCAAGTTGGTTTCCCGGCTTGGATCGAAACCAACAAAGACAAAGCTGAAGGTACCTTCAAAAAGGTGCCTGACCGTGACGAATTCGCCGCTGACGTCAACGAATCGTTGATCGTCGAATTGTATTCACGTTAATTTCAATCAACGCGACTAAGACGTTAGTCGCTATAAGTTCCCTGCGCGCAGATGCATCTGCGGCGGGGTTTTCCAGCCTTACCGGTGTAACGAACTGGGGGCATCCCAAAGGAAGACTGCATGCAAACTACTCTGCTAAAACCTAAAACTATCCATGTCGAACAGCTCGGTCACAACCGCGCCAAAGTAACGCTAGAGCCTTTCGAGCGCGGCTATGGCCACACCTTGGGCAACGGCCTGCGCCGCGTATTGTTGTCGTCGATGGTTGGCTATGCAGCCACTGAAGTGACCATCGCTGGCGTGTTGCACGAGTTCTCGTCGATTGACGGCGTACAAGAAGACGTGGTCAACATTTTGTTGAACCTCAAAGGCGTCGTATTCAAATTACATAACCGCGACGAAGTTACTTTGTCGCTGCGCAAAGACGGCGAAGGCGTGATCACTGCAGG
>JANOSN010000353.1:0-1496 GCA_031415895.1 Polaromonas sp.
TCCAGGCGTTTTTGCACGGTGTCGGCTTTATCGTCATCGCGCTGGATTAGCGGCTCGCCAGTCACATCGTCTTTGCCTTCGGCTTTAGGTGGGTTGAACTTAACGTGGTAGGTGCGGCCACTGGCGGGGTGGCTGCGGCGGCCACTCATGCGTTCGATGATGGCGTCAAAGGGCACGTCAATTTCCAGCACGTAGTCTAGTTTGACGCCTGCGTCTTTCATGGCGTCGGCCTGCGCGATGGTGCGCGGAAAGCCGTCAAACAAAAATCCGTTGGCACAGTCGGCCTGGGTGATGCGCTCTTTCACCAAGCCGATGATGATGTCGTCAGACACCAGCGCGCCCGAGTCCATCACCGCTTTGGCTTTGAGGCCGATGGGCGTGCCCGCTTTGACAGCTGCGCGCAGCATGTCGCCGGTGGAGATTTGCGGGATGCCGTATTGTTTGCAAATAAATGCGGCCTGTGTGCCTTTACCCGCGCCCGGCGCGCCCAACAAAATCAGTCTCATGGATGTCCTCGGATAGTCAAATAGTCTCGTGTGCGGTGCATATTGGTTTAATCTTAGCCCGCTCTTGCGTAGAGGATAGCACGGCTATCTGGCCGCAAACCTTACCGAAAGCACCAGTAATGGGCAAAACTGCCTAGCCTTGGGTAGCGCTCGGGTAGCGCTCGGGTAGCGCTTGGACAGCACTCGTTTGGCAACACTTGCCTAGTGCGGCTGCGCAAAGAGGGCACGCACTCGCTCCAGGTCCTCTGGCGTGTCCACACCAGGGCCGGGTGCGGTGGCGGCAATGTGCACTGCAATGCGGTGGCCGTGCCACAGCGCACGCAGCTGCTCTAGCGACTCTGCCACTTCAATGGGTGCTTGCGGCAGCTTAGGAAACTGCTTTAAAAAACCCACACGGTAGCTGTAGATGCCCACGTGGCGCAGGGGCTGAGGTGTGCCCAGGTGTTTGTCACGGTCATAGGGGATGAGGCTGCGGCTAAAGTACAGCGCGTTGTGAGCGCCATCCAGCACCACCTTCACCACGTTGGGGTTGGCGGCATCGGCTGCGTTATCAATGCCGTGCGCCGCCGTGCCCATGCTGGCCCGTGGCTGCTGGGCCAGCAGGTGGGCCACAGCGTCGATCAACGCGGGGTCAATCAGCGGCTCATCGCCTTGCACGTTCACCACCACCTCATCGTCTTGCAGGCCTAGCAAGTCACAGGCTTGGGCCAAACGGTCTGAGCCGCTGGGGTGGCCCGGCGCTGTGAGCACGGCGCTAATGCCGTGGGCAGCGCAGGCATCGGCTATCTGCGCGCTGTCGCAGGCCACCACCACGCGCGCCGCGCCCGACTGCGCCGCACGCTGCGCCACCCGCACCACCATGGGCAGGCCTGCAATGTCGGCCAGCGGTTTGTTAGGCAGCCGGGTAGACGCTAAGCGGGCGGGGATGAGAACGGTGAACGTCATGCTGGACTACAAGTCAACAGGCTTGGACACGCTGCTGTGCAGCGC
>JANOSN010000354.1:0-1220 GCA_031415895.1 Polaromonas sp.
AAAATGCTTGGATGAAATAATTATTGACTCAGAGCTTACACGAATTTGCGTCTATTCCACAACCTCGCTTACTCGTATGCGCGGCTAATTTAGGCACCCAAAAGACCTCATTACTACAAGCTGCGGCCGCGTTTGCATAATGCTGCTATGACCCAAACCAACCAAGAGCGCTGGAAGCCCAGCACGACCGTCGCCGCCATCATTGAACACGATGGCCTCTTTCTACTGATCGAAGAGCACACGCCAGAAGGCCTGCGGCTGAACAACCCCGCCGGGCACCTAGACCCCGGCGAAAGCCCACAAGCAGGCTGCGTGCGCGAGGTGCTAGAAGAAACCGCCTGCCACTTTGAACCCACCGCCTTGGTAGGCATCTATTTGAACCGGTTTCAACGCGATGCGACTGCAAGCCATGCTGCACAGGACATTACCTATCTACGCTTTGCGTTTTGCGGCAGTGTGAGCGCACCCGTTGCAGGCCGCGCACTAGACGATGGCATCGTACGCACCCTGTGGATGAGCGCCGACGAAGTGCGGGCCAGCCATGCACGCCACCGCAGCCCACTGGTGCTGCAATGCATAGAAGACTACCTGCGCGGCCAGCGCGTACCACTGTCTGCCATCATCACTGACAGCTCGGTAACGCTATAAATTCAATAGCTAAATAAGTAATAAATACTTGGACTACAGCCTTAAAACACTAGTAAAAGCATGAAAAACATCAATTACAACGACTACCAGACATTGCACATTACACGCCGTGGCGTAGATAACGCTGTGCTCGACATTCAGATGAAGGCTGCATTACCCGGCAGCAATGGCAAGCTACCCACAGCAGGCCACCAAGGCCACCAAGAGCTAGCGGCTATCTGGCGCGACGTGAGCGATGACGACAGCGTGAAGGTGGCCGTGCTGCGCGGCGAAGGGCTGGGCTTTTCAGGCGGTGGCGATTTGCAACTGGTGCAAGACATGGCCAACGACTTTACGGTGCGCACCCGCGTGTGGAAAGAAGCGCGTGATTTGGTCTACAACGTGATCAACTGTGACAAACCCATCATCTCGGCTATGCACGGTCCGGCAGTAGGCGCGGGGCTGGTGGCCGGTTTGTTGGCCGATATCTCTATTGCCAGCAAGACGGCCAAAATTGTCGATGGGCACACGCGCCTGGGTGTTGCGGCGGGTGACCATGCCGCCATTGTCTGGCCGCTGCTGTGCAGCATGGC
>JANOSN010000355.1:0-6192 GCA_031415895.1 Polaromonas sp.
AGCCAGTCGATGTAGCGCAGCACTGTAGGGTAGTCGCCCTTGGAGAGCGCGTCAGTACCAATACCGTATTTGTAGTTGATGTAGGCGTACATCATGGCAGCCATAAAACAATACACAGCCGATGTAGCCGCGTTACCTTGGCTGTCTATCGGCAAAGTATTTTTAATCAACGTAAAGTAAAAAGCGCCGCCAGCCATGCCCAAAAAACCCATTAAAAATGAGAATTGGGTGGCCATAATTAAATCAAATTGCATTTCAAGCTCCTAGCTATATGTATAAAAACTAAACTTCAAATTCGGTGCACACATTGCGTTGTCGGCACCGAATAAACTACTCATCAATTAATTAAGTACCAGTACTAAGTACCTAGTGCTCCGTATTTCGCGCCAAATTTATCGGCTGCATTGCGATCAGAATAAATGCCAATGATTTTTTTTGTGCCCATCATGACGGCAAACAAATCTTCTTTACCGCGACATGCTTGGATCTTGCTGATCACAGGTGCGGCGTCGGCTCCTAATAGCGCGCTCACGTCGCGTGTCATGCTGGTTTTGAAGCTTTCGAGCTCAGGAAAATACGTGGGCTGCGGTGCATAGTTTTGCTGCATGGGCTGCTGCATTTGCATCGGCTGCTGCATTTGCATAGGCTGCTGCATCTGTTGCATGGGCTGCTGCATTTGCTGCATCGGCTGCTGCATTTGCTGCATCGGCTGGGCGTAGCCTTGGGTTGGTGCACCGTTGGCCACACGCATACCGGCCATGTCCACCACGTTGGCAGCGCTGCCAGCCACTTCTAAAAAGCCCTGCTCTAGCAGCCCTTGCAGCACGGCTTGCAACGAGGGCAACTGTGGGTTGCGTTGCACCAGCTGGTCGACAGACGATTCACCGTCTACCACCACCAAATAGCTCATCATGCGCATGGGCAAGCCAGTGGTTTTAAAGGCGACTTCGTCAATGCCTTTGAATGATTTGCGATAGATAAATGACATCTCTAACTCCTACTACTTTCGTTGACCTAATTTTAAGTTACTTTATCTTACAAAAGTGTTACAAGGCTAAAAAGCCAGAATTTTCACTGTCTGCATCAATCCGTGTCAACCTAGACACAGGCGTGCCGGACTGTGATTGCGTGCTGAACATTTTGACGGCGAACCCTGAGACTGTGCCTACGCGGCGCAACAGGCCGTATTTTTCTAATAGTTCAAATTTATCTTCCAACGGGTGAAACACCTGCAAGAAAGGCACATATTGCGCCACTGGGCACACGCCGTCAACCATGGTGAGCACTGTTTTTAATTCCAGCGAAATCGTTATATCGTCACTGCGCAAGGCTGAAAAGCCTTTGGCGGTGATTGCGTATACGACGTCGTTAATATCTGCCATGGGAGTGTTATTAGATGTTGTTTTAGTGCTACTAAGTTACATGTAATCGCGCAGCAAGCCCTTGATAAGGCCCAAATGCTCTTGTGCAGGGACACCTAGGTGACTAATCAACTGCTCGTACCCGCCCAATGTGACGGCCAGCTGCTCAAGCTGGCTGATCTGATCGAGTTCTTTCAAAATCACAAATGAATGCTCAGGTGCGTTGGTCAGCACAAAGTTTGACATAGAGTCAATGGCGCGGGCCAGCGCTTGGCTGCGGGCAAAGTTGGCTGCAGGGTCGCTGTAAGCCATTTGGCTTTCTTGCGCGCTGCGGGTGTTCATAAAGCTGGCCGTGGTACTAGGGCCGTAAGCAGTCTGCGAGGGCCTGAACTGGCTGTTAACAGGCGGCCTGCTGATTTGCAGGGTGTCTGGCTGCTGGCTGTTGCCCCATGGTTTGCTGTGTCCGCTGCTGTTTACGCCGCTTGAAGCTGCGCTGGGCGCATCGGCACGGGCAGCGCCTGGCGGTAGTTGTGACATTGGCCTGATGAGGCCGGCCAGGTCTAATGACCTCAAAACACCTTTAACATCGCCAAAAGCATGCAGTGTTTGGCCATACACATCCAACGAGGTCTTGCCGTCAATCACCTTTAAAAGAGAGCGCAACTTGCGTGGCAGCACCGAGTTAGCGCTGTAAGCAGCTAACTGGCCTTCTTCGGTACGCATGTAAACGGTCATTGAATAATTTATAAAGATAGTTGAAATCTAGGTACTAACCATAATTGAAAGCAATTGTATCAATCAATGTGTTGGATGTATAAACATTAACAGGCAATTTTATTACTAAGCCATGACATACAGCAACATTGAACTACAAATTAGGTAGCGTTAGTTGTAATGCCCACAGGGTTCTGTGTGGTATTTGGCACATTCTAAGGCGATGGGCCTTTTGAGCATGGCAAACGACCTGCAACTAGAGTTAAGACCTTGTCAGCATGGCGCGCCAATATATGGTTTTGCTCGGCCACCAGCATGGGCATGCCTTGCGCGCGCAGGGCCAGCAGGGCATTGGCCAGCTGCTCTACCAGCACCGGGGCTATGCCTTCACACGGCTCGTCTAGCAGCAGCAAGCGCGGGCCAGTCATCAGGGTGCGGGCAATGGCCAGCATTTGCTGCTCGCCGCCGCTCATTTGAAACGCCGGGCGCTGCAGCATGCTGCCCAAGGCCGGGAACAGCGCCAGCACCTGCTGCTGGCGCTGCGCGCGCACATCAGCACTGGCGGTGCAGGCAATTTGCAGGTTTTGTTGCACAGTCAGCGCGGTAAACAAGCGGCGGTCTTCGGGCACATAGCCCAAGCCTAGCTGGGCGCGGCGGTGGCTGGGCAGGCCGCGTGGCCCGTCTTGCAGCTGCACAGTGTGCGCAGACTGGTTGGCTTTAGCAGCGTAGGCAAGCGATGAACTGGCGGTTTGGCTTGGCTGATCACTATTAATTTCATAGCTGATTGAGCAATGAATACTTGGACCACAGCCCATAATGGCTTGTAAAAGGGTAGATTTACCGGCTCCGTTTAGCCCTTGCAGTACTACCAGCTGCCCAGCGCCCACCTGCAGGCTGACGTCAAACAGCGCCTGCGCTGGGCCCCACCAGGCGTTCAGATGACTGACATTAAGCACGGGGTTGCTAACAGCGCTAACCATGCGTCACCTCGGCTGCAGTGGGCTCAAGGCTTTTAAGGCTGGGTGCGTTCAAGTTGCTATTGCCACCTAAATACCGCTGGCGCACCAGTGGGTTGGCCTTAACCTGGGCGGCGGTGCCCTGAGCTGCCAGCTGACCGTCGATCAGCACCAGCACCCGGTCGGCCACGCCAAACACGGCGTCCATATTGTGTTCGGTGTACAGCACGGCGATGGGCTGGCGGTCTACTAGGCCGCTAGCAGATGTGGTGGATGACTGAACAAGGCTTTTGATCAGCGCCATCAGCTCATGCCGTTCGGCTTGGGCTAGGCCTGCTGCGGGCTCGTCCAATAGCAAAAGCTGGGGGCGTGCGGCTAAGGCAATGCCCAGCTCTAGGCGTTTTTTCAGGCCGTAGGGCAGCAGCAGGGCTTGGGTTTGGATGACTTGGGCTAAGCCTAGTTGGTCTAGCAGGGCTTGCTGAGCGGCTGTGGGTTGCATTTTGAGTGGTAGAAACGCCCCAAAACCACGTGAAGGTCCAAGTGTTTGTTGCGCTGCTAGCTGCAAATTTTGTAGCACGGTGAGGGCTTCAAACACTTGGGCCACTTGAAATGTGCGGCCAATGCCTAGCTGGCTAAGGGCGGCGGCGCTGTGGCCAGTGATGTCTTTAAGCTGTGGCTCGTCGCCCCACTCTACTGTGCCTGCGTCTGGGCGGTGTTGCCCAGCAAGTGTGGCAAAGCAAGTGGATTTGCCAGCGCCGTTAGGGCCAATCAGGGCTACGCATTCGCCGGTGTGCACTTCAAAGCTCACGCCGTCCAAGGCTTTAACGCCGCCGAAGTGTTTTTTGAGGTTGCTGACTTTTAGGGTGGTCATGGTCTGTGTCCACGCTCCGGATCGTGCGTGTTTGTATTGGTGTTTTGCTCTGAGGTTGTACGCTGCCGGCAGTACAGCGTATGCCTAACGCCCTCATACTGGGGTACCAGAAATCGGTCGTCAGGCATACGCTGTACCGCCTGCACATACCTTGGCGCACTACTGGTATTGAACACGATCTGTTGCGTAAAGCTACCGGCAGGATCCTGCACTACCTGCACTACCTGCACAACCTGCGCTTGACTACCCGTTGCGCACCACCATATTTGGCGCACGGCTGAGCATGCACCGACTGACCGATTTCTGGTACCCCAGTATGAGGGCAGTTGGTGCATGCTCAGCCGTGCAACCGCGACCAAGCTGGCGCAAAACTGCTCGAGCACCCCGATGCACAAAATTGCGACCAACCTAGCCAAAAACAGTACAAAAGCCCAAAACATCACCATTTACCAGCCTTTTAACCCCATAGTCCAAGTATTCATTACATTTATAGCTATTATTTATGTAGCAAAGGTAGGGCAGTAACTTGCCGCCTTTGCTGCCACCGCACCCACAGCCCACCCAGCCCTGACGGTGCTAACACCATCAGCAGCATGACCAGTAAGCCCAGTGCGCCGCGCCAATAGGCAAAGTGGCGGCCTAGCTCGGCTTGCACGGTGGTGAGCAGCACACTGCCCGCTAACGCACCCCACACCCAGTGCACCCCGCCCAGCAGCGTGACCAGTAGTGCGTCAACCGACGTGCCCACACTGGCCGCTGATGGGAACACTGCCCCCTTGTGCGCTGCAAACAGCCCACCCGCCAGCCCGGCTAACACCGCGCTTTCTACAAACACACGGTAGCGCAGCCAGCCCACGCGCAGGCCGCTGGCGGCTGCCCGCTGGGGTGCGTCGCGGGCGGCTTGCAGGGCTGCGCCAAAGCGGGTTTGACTGGTGTAGGCCAACGCGGCTACACATAGCAGGGTAATAAAGCACAGCAATGCGTAAAACATGCCGCGTGTGTCGTCGGTGACCAGCTGCAGGCCAATGATGCCGTTATCGCCCCCCGTCAGCGGCACCCACTGCGTGGCCGTGGCCCACACCACCTGCGCTAGCGCTAGGCTAAGCATGGCCAAATACACGCCTGCGCTGCGCACCACCACCGCGCCAAACACCGCCGCCAACGTGCCCGCCAGTGCGCAGCCCACGGCCAGCGCGCCTGGCAGGCTTAGGCCCCACGCGGTATGCGACAGCGCCGCGCCATACGCGCCGAGTGCAAAAAACGCCGCGTGCCCAAAGCTCACCAGCCCGCCCAGCGCCATCATGGTTTGCAGGCTGATGCCAAAAATGGCCAAAATCATCACGTCCAGCGCCAGCGCGCGCCAATAGTCCCCAGCTAGCCAGGCTGCCAGCGCCATACCCAGCACTATAAAAATGATAGCTACCTGAGCAATAGATACTTGGACTCCATGGAACTTTTGTGCCATTTCTTTAGCCCCATCAGGCACTGCAGACCCTAGCAGCCCCTGCGGGCGCACCGCCAGCACCACGGCCATGGTGACAAACACCACCACCAGCGTGGCCTGCGGAAAAAAGCTCACCCCCAGCGCATGCACCATGCCAATCAGCAGCGCCGCCAAAAACGCCCCGCTGATGCTGCCCAGCCCGCCGGTCACCACCACGACAAAGGTTTCTACCACCACGTTCACGTCCATCTGCAAATTAGCCGGCTCACTAGGCAAGCGCAGTGCCCCGCCCAGCCCGGCCAAGCCGCAGCCCAGCGCCACAGCCCCCAGCATGAGCGGCGCGGGGTTAATGCCCAGTGCCGCCAGCATAGTGCGGTCTGCCGTGGCGGCGCGCAGGCGCTGGCCCCAGGTGGTTTGGGTCAGCAGCAAGTGCAGCCCCAGCCACACCAGTGGCCCCAGCACGATGGTGACGATGTGCCAAGTGGGCAAAAATTCGCCTGCAATTTCAATCGAGCCCTTCAGGCCCGCAAAGCGCGGTGCAAACACCTCATCAGGCCCAAAGGCCCACAGCATCACGTCGTGCATGAACAGCGTCAGGCCAAAAGTGGCCACCAGTTGGTACAGCTCAGGCACGCCCAGCATACGGCGCAGCAGCAGCACCTCAACTAGCGCACCCAGCGCTGCCGCGCACGCTGCACCCATCAGCATGGCCCCCGCGTAGCCCCAAGCACTGTCGCCCCAGCTGGGCAGCCAAATAGTGACGATATGCGCCGACAGCATGGCCCCCAGCATGTAAAAACTGCCGTGCGCAAAGTTCACAATACGCGTCACACCGAAGATCAGCGT
>JANOSN010000356.1:0-2723 GCA_031415895.1 Polaromonas sp.
CGCGCGAACCTTAGTAGTCGTCTGTGCTTGGTGGGCCGCACCTCGCTGCAGTTTTTGCATCGATACGCTCCCAATACTGTTCGCTTTACTCCGTTCGCCCTGAGCTTGTCGAAGGGTTCGCTAAGGCTTCGACAGGCTCAGAGAGAACGGGATGGGTTTATGCGAACAGTATTGGATACGCTCCCACCGCTTCACCCTGGTGACCATGGTAGTTAAGGCACGCTGGGCTGTGTTTGTGATCTCGTTCTACAACTCTGCGACCTTCGCGTCGCAGAAGAAAGAAGCTGGAAACCACACCAAACAAATCAAGTCCAACGGTTTACGGTTTACGGTTAACGATCAGCGTAATGCAGCCTAAAAAACCCGTCAAACAGTGCCAACAGATCCGCATGGTGTGCAGCAAAATCATCACGGCGCACAAAGTAGGCCTCTGCCGCTACAGCAAAAAACTCTTCAATGTTCTCAGTCGCATAACTGCCCAGCAATGGCTTTTTTGTGGCCAATGTGCCAAAGCGGTCCCACTGCGCTGTGTGCTCGCAATGCTGCGCAAAAGCTGACTGCAGCACTTCTTGCCACTGGCCGTGTACTGCACCTCTGCGCATGTCTATGACATGTACAAACTCATGGATAACCACGTTGTAAGCCTCTGCGGCTAGGTCACCTGCGGCTGCTACGTCGCTGTAGGCCAGCATTAGCGGGCCGCCGTCTTGCGCTTCACCAGTTAACGACTCTTGCCATTGGTGCAGTACACCTGCTTGGTCTATCTCGCTGCGGCGCGCGCGTACCTCGCTGGCATGCAACACGATGCCTACAAAGCCGTCGTACCACTGCAGTGCCTGCGCAGGTTGCGCGGGTGGGGCTATGTGCAGCAGCGGCAAACAGGCCTGTACTGCCACCATCACGGCATGCTCGTCGGTGACTTGCCAGCCGTGGGCACCAGAGAATTCTTTGTGGTCTAAAAATAGGCTGCACAGGGTGCGCAAGCGGTCTAGGTCGTGGGTGGCCGCAGCATCAGCAGGCCGCAGGTGCTGCTGCACAAAAGGCAGTGCTTGTAGGGTGCTGTGCCATAGGCCGTCGCTGATAGCGCGGCGGCGTAGGGCGGCTTGGGTGCGTTGCCCGGTAATCTTTTGGCGTGCAGCCTGCAGCACTTGTCTTGGCCACCGCAGCACGTGAGTAAGCCAGCGCATGGTGCTGGCTTAGTTATTGTGCAGTGGCTGCATCAAGTGTCAGGCGCTGCGCTGTACTGTGGCTTGTTGCCGTTGCTGGTTGTGCACCTTGGGTTACCTTAGCGCGGCTAAGGCGCAGTACCTGCGCGTGTGGGGGCTGTGCGTCGGCATGCCAGTCGCACAGCACATGGCGCACGCCTGTGCCTTGGGCGCTGTTGATGGGGTGGTCTACGCCTTCGTGGGTGTGGCCGTGGATCATGTGTTGTGCGCTAGCAGCGTTCATCCATTGCGATGTGGCATGCGGGTCTAGGTCAATCCACGGGCCGCCTTGCAGCTTGCGTGCTTCGCTTTGGGCGCGCAGGCCGCGCGCTATCTGCAGGCGCTCTAACAATGGGCAGTTTAAAAAATCTTGCTGCCATTTGTCCGTGCGCACCATGGCGCGAAAGGTTTGGTAGTCGGTGTCGCCCAGGCACAGCGCGTCGCCATGGCTTAGCAAATAGTGCAGGCCTGCAAACTCGAGCACCGTGGGGTCGGCTAGCAGCTGCATGCCGCATGTTTGCAACGCTGCGTTGCCTAGCAAAAAGTCGCGGTTACCGTGCATAAAGTACAGGGCTTTATGCTGCGCGGCATGGTGCAATACGCGGGCGCAGCGGTCTTCAAAATGGATACCTTGGCTGTGCAAAATATCATCGCCCACCCATACTTCAAACAAATCACCCAAGATAAACACCGCATCAGCTGGGGTGGTTTCTAGGTACCGGCGCCAGGCTAAAAAGTTAGCTGGCTCGCTCTCGTGCAGGTGCAGGTCAGAGATAAAGTCAATAAGCTGCCAATGCGCTGGCGCTGCCAGCGTGTTTACATTGCCCGCTGGCGCTGCCAGCGTGTTTACATTGCTCGCTGGCGCTGCCAGCGTAGTGACGGGCGGCAGCACATGGGTCATAGCGTCTGGTTTACAGTGCAACCGCTTTGGTCAGCACCATGTCGGTAGCGGGCACGTCGTCATGAAAGCCTTTGCGAGTGGTTTTTACCTTGCCCATAGCGTCCACATGCTCGGTGCCCGAGATGACTTTGCCAAACACTGCGTAGCCCCAGCCTTGGCGGCTCGGTGCGGTGTGGTTTAAAAAATCGTTTTTAGCAGTGTTAATAAAAAACTGCGCAGTGGCTGAATGCGGCTCAGACGTGCGGGCCATGGCCACAGTGTATTTGTCGTTTTTCAGGCCGTTGTTGCCTTCGTTTTCAATCTCGCCATCCACAGGCTTTTGCGACATAGCCGCATCGAACCCGCCGCCTTGCACCATAAAGTTGTCGATCACGCGGTGAAAAACGGTGTTGTCGTAGTGGCCTTTTTTAACGTAAGCCAAAAAGTTAGCCACTGACTTTGGGGCCTTGTCAGCATCCAGTTCTAGCACGATGGTGCCGTGGCCTGCGATGTGGAGTTCTACTTGCGGATTTGCCATGGGTGGGGTCTTTCTAAAAAAAGTAATTATTTCACTAGTGTGGCCGAGACGATGCTGACAGGGGTTTTGGGCACATCGGTAGGGAACGGGCCGCCTGCGC
>JANOSN010000357.1:0-3506 GCA_031415895.1 Polaromonas sp.
TGTAGTCCCAGTAGTCGGCCAACGACTCGCCTTTGTAGGCAAACACTGGCGTACCCTGCGCAACCAGAGCGGCAGCAGCGTGGTCTTGGGTAGAGAAAATGTTGCACGAAGCCCAGCGAATGTCTGCGCCCAAGGCTTGCAGAGTTTCGACCAGCACAGCGGTTTGAATCGTCATGTGCAGCGAGCCGGTGATGCGCGCGCCTTTGAGTGGCTTGGACTTTGAGAATTCTTCACGAATCGCCATTAAGCCCGGCATTTCGGTCTCGGCAATGTTCATCTCTTTGCGGCCAAAAGCGGCCAATGACAAGTCCGCAATCGCGTAATCTTGTTTTTTCAGGGGTTTGACAACAGCGTTCATGTTTGCTCCGTAGCAGTAAATATAAGTTCGAGACAACGGTCCACCAATGCGCTGCGCGCGCACATAGCTTTACAGCCAAGTTATTCAGAGTGTTAAGGGAGTTTGCCCGAAGCACTCACCGCACAGTTTTCAGTGGGTGAGCGCAGTTAGAAACTTGAACCACCTAAAACGATATTTAAACCATATTTAAGCGGCGTTTCCGAGCCTCGACCACTATGTGTGGCCTGCAGCGCTCCTCGGATAAGCTATTTTAACCTAGCCTAATGACCTGCACATCTTTGGTTTTTTTGGAAAATGCCTTTAAAAATATTTGCACCGTCCAAAAGTAAGAAACCGTGATGACGGAAACCACGATCACCCAGTACCCCAATGAAAAGCCTGGCTGGTTAAACCGAACTGGCAAATTAGTCATTTCGACAAATCCTACGCTCAACCCAAGCGCCAACAAGAACGCAATTGACTTTAAAGAAAAGGATACTCTTTGAGTCAAAACTCTATCAGCGTGCTTGCGTCGAAATGTTAATCGCAATATGACGCCAATGCAAATCAACGCCAAGATGCTGCCGATGAAGATCTTGCCTAGTGCCAGTGAAATTCCCGCGCCTGCGCCGGGCACCAAAACCTGTAATCCTTGAACCAGTATTTCGCTGATAGAAAGCACTCCATCTCCAATGCAACGCTTTATATCCGCTAGCTGCTTTTTTATCGAAGTCAGCGATTTGATTGGATTTTTCATATCTGCCAATCTTCCACACTCAACCCCATTACCCGACTAAATTCACTGGTGTTGTGAGTCACCACTGTCAATTTGCGTGCCAGCGCTGTCGCCGCAATTAAACCGTCGTAAGGGCCTATAGGCTTTCCGGTGCGCTGCAACGCTGCGCGCAATTTAGCGGCTTGCAAAGCATCCGTTGATTCAAATGCAACCACTGGAAGTTGTTTTAACAATGTCTGCAATTCATGAAAGTATGAAAACTGTGGCTTGAGTTCAATACCAAAAAGCAACTCCATCTCAACAACACTGCTGATACACAAATCTGTTGGCGATACTTGAAGTAACCGGGTTAAAAAGGGTGGCGAACTACGTTTAGCCCACACACTAACTGCATTGCTGTCTAGCAGATATTTCATGTGCCTAGGTCTTTCAACATCCGCTCTGACGAAGCTTGCCAGCTCTCGTTAGCCTCTCGGCGAATCGCATCAAAATCTGGTCCATCGTCTGCATCTGGTTTAAATCCAGGCCGCAGTCCTTCTTGCATCCAAGCCAACATTTCTGGTGGCCATTCGCTTTTCGTCTTTTGCGCTAAGTAGCTTTCCACTGCTTCCCGCACAACGCCGCTGCGGCTAACGTTATGGGTTTTGGCGAAATTGTCCAAGTTGACCAGTAAAGGCTGGGGTAGATGAATGCTGAAATTCATGTAGCGTCCTCTTAATCTAATATATTAGAACATATTATATATTCGATCACGTATTTTGCAATGCGTTTCTAATTGCCAAAAAACAGCAATTTATGCCAATCTTTGCCATAAAGTTAAAATACAGGCTATGACTACAGTAACTATGAACATCTCGCTCACGGAAGATCTCAAGTCTTTTGTGGATGCGCGCATCAAAGCGCGGAGCTATAGCTCGGCCAGCGAATACATACGCGATCTAGTTCGCCGCGACCAAGAACGACTGGCCGAGGAGCGATTTAAAGCATCGATTGGCGAGGGCGTTGCGTCGGGACAAGCGGGAGACTGGTCGGATTTGCGCGAGCAGTTCTTAGCTGAGTCGAACGTAAAAACCAATATCAGCGGCCTCAAACATTTAGATAAAAAGTAATTTAACCGTGACCTACGCTACCGAAACCAAACGCCGCCGCACCTTTGCCATCATCTCGCACCCCGATGCGGGTAAAACCACGCTGACTGAGAAGCTGTTGCTGTTCTCAGGCGCTATCCACATTGCGGGCAGTGTGAAGGCGCGCAAGGCTACACGGCACGCCACCAGCGACTGGATGGAGATTGAAAAGCAGCGCGGTATTTCTGTGGCCTCGTCGGTGATGCAAATGCTGTACCGCGACAGCGTGATCAACCTACTAGACACCCCCGGCCACAAAGATTTTTCTGAAGACACTTACCGCGTGCTCACGGCGGTGGACAGCGCACTGATGGTGATTGACGCGGCCAACGGTGTGGAGCCGCAGACCAAGCGCCTGATTGAAGTGTGCCGTCAGCGCAATACGCCCATCATGACCTTTGTCAACAAGATGGACCGCGAGGGCCGCGACCCGATTGAGCTGCTAGACGAGATTGAACAGGCCCTGGGCATGCCCTGCGTGCCGATGACCTGGCCTGTGGGCCAAGGTAAACAGTTTGGCGGTATTGTGGATTTACGCAAGCAACACATGCGGCTATTTAAAGCGGGCAACGACAAAGTGGACGAGTCGCAAGACGAGACCATTGCCCTATCGCAAACGGACGAACTGATTAAGCGATTTGGCCATGAGTTTGAACTAGCGCAGGGCAACATCGAGCTACTGCAAGGCGCAGCCCCCACCTTTGACCAAGAGGCATTTTTTGCAGCCAAGCAAACGCCCGTGTTTTTTGGCTCGGGTGTGAACAACTTTGGTGTGCAAGAAGTGTTGGACGCACTGGTCGATTTAGCACCACAACCGCGTCCGCGCATCAGCAGCGGCAAATCAGGCAACGCTACTGAGGTAACACCTGAAAGTGAAGGCTTCTCCGGCGTAGTGTTTAAGGTGCAGGCCAATATGGACCCATCACACCGCGACCGTATTGCCTTTGTGCGCATGTGCTCGGGCAAGTACGAGTCGGGCATGCGATTGAGGGTGCAGCGCACTGCCAAAGAGCTGCGGCCTACCAGCGTGGTGACCTTTATGTCGCAGCGGCGTGAGGCGGTGGAAGAAGCTTTTGCAGGCGACATCATCGGCTTTACCACCCACGGCGGCGTGCAGTTGGGCGATACGATTACTGCAGGCCGCGCTGACCAGTCTGATCTGCAATACACCGGCCTGCCGTTTTTTGCGCCCGAATTATTCCAAACCGTCGAGCTGGCCAACCCGATGAAATCTAAACAACTTCAACAAGGCTTGGTACAACTGGGTGAAGAAGGCGCGATTCAAGTTTTTCGTCCGCACATGGGC
>JANOSN010000358.1:0-3742 GCA_031415895.1 Polaromonas sp.
CGCCATGGCGGTGCGCAGGGTTTCTTGGCATTGGGTGGGGCCGCAGGACACGGCGATAATTTCGGTGACAATGCCTTTTTCTTTCAGGCGCGTGGCCTCTTCTACAGCAATCTCGTCAAACGGGTTCATACTCATTTTGACGTTGGCAATATCCACACCGGTGTTGTCCGATTTAACGCGAACCTTCACGTTGTAATCCACCACACGTTTCACAGCAACTAATACCTTCATACCGCT
The DNA here is from genome assembly GCA_031415895.1 of Polaromonas sp. Lineage (GTDB taxonomy): Bacteria > Pseudomonadota > Gammaproteobacteria > Burkholderiales > Burkholderiaceae_C > JAAFIP01. The sequence continues at coordinate 238 of JANOSN010000358.1, forward strand.
AGCTCCAACAAGTTAAATGCATTGACGTTTACGTAAACTGCAGTCATTGTATGCGTGGGCTTTGGTGCCATGACGCGCTGCAGCAAATTCAACCTTAACAACCACCGCACCATCCGATAATTAGATTAGTAATTTCAAAAAAAGCACGGTCGTTCTTTTTCGAGATTATAGTGCTTTAGCGTTGTTAAATTAGGCGTTTGAGTTTAGATAAAGATGACAAGCGTCAACGGGGCGACAATTAACCAACCGATGGGTCGGTTAATTCGGGTAAACCTGTAGCTGTCACTTAGGTGGCAGCCGTTAAAGTCTGATGAAAACTGCATTTTGCAGTGCACCATTTTTGCTAAGGATTTCACCATGAAAGCTTCACGTATTGCGTTATCCGTTTTAGCCCTCGCGGGTGCACATGCCGCAAGCGCACAAACTGTGCTGACTGCATCCAGCTGGTTGCCACCGACCCACACCCTGAGCATGGCGCAAAAAGAATGGTGTGATCTGGTAGAGCAAAACTCAGCAGGCAAAGTGAAATGCAACGTCTTGCCGCGCGCAGTGTCGGCCCCACCAGGCACATTTGACGCGGTTAAAAACGGCCTGGCTGACATTTCGTTTTCAGTGCAAGGCTACACGCCAGGTCGGTTTGTCCACACTCAAATGGCTGAACTACCGTTTTTAGGCAATTACTCAGAGCCTATCTCTGTGGCGTACAACAAAGTCGCCATGAAGAATCCACAGTTTGCGGCTGAACACAGCGGCATGAAGGTGCTGGCTTTCTTCACGCACGGCCCAGGCATTGTGTTTAACACCAAGCGCCCTATTGCCAAAGTGGATGACCTTAGCGGCCTGAAATTTCGCGTGGGCGGCGGCATGGTCAACGAAATTAGTAAATCTCTTGCTATGAACGTTACTTTAAAGCCTGCGCCCGACTCGTACGAGTTGCTGTCTGGCGGTGTGATGGACGGCACGCTGTTTCCAGCGGAGTCAACTGAGTCATTTCGTATCGACAAAATCATCAAGCATGCCACTACATTTCCTGGCGGTTTGTACAACACCAGTTTTGCATTTGTGATGAACGAAGGCAAGTATCAAAAATTATCTGCCGATGAGAAAAAAGCTGTTGACGCAGCCAGCGGCGAGGTAGCCGCCCGTATTTTTGGTCGCGGCTGGGACAAAGTAGACCGCCGCGCTACTGCGCTCATGCAAGCCAACGGCGTGCTGATCACCAAAGCCGACGCTAAGTTTGTAGCCGATGTAAAAGCCAAAACCTCCAGCCTGGAAACCAAATGGGTGGCAGACGCAGAAGCTAAAGGCCTTAAGGGCGCAGCCCAAGTGCTGGCCGAATTCCGCTCTGAGATTGCCAAAGCAGAAAAGTAAGATCACTGCTTAGCTACAGCACGCGGCCTCATGCCCCATGAGCGCCGCGTTTTTTATGTCTTAGTGGCAAGCTAGCCGCTATTTCTTAAGCGGTCGGCGCTAAATCCGGTAAGCTCATTGCATGCGTAAACTACTCGAACATATTTGTGGCCTGATGTGCGCCATTGCACTATTTGCCATCATGGTGCTGACGTTTTTTGACGTGGGCGGGCGCAAGCTTTTGTCGCAGTCCATCCCCGGCTCACTTGAGCTGACCGAGCTGCTGATGGTGGTGGTGATTTTTGCGGGCTTGCCGCTGGTGTCTAGTCGCGGCGAGCATGTGGTGTTTGACTCGCTGGACAACGTGTGGCCTACAGGTTTTGGTAAAGTGTTGCGTGCCAGTGTACATATTTTGTGCGCGGCATTAATGCTGGGCTTGGCTTATTTGATGTGGCAACAGGCAAGCCAGTTTGCACAAAATGGCGATATCACAGCCCAGCTAAAAATACCCAAAGCGCCTTTCATCTACGGCATGGCGCTGATGTGCGCTGTCACTGGCGTACTGCACGCCACGCTGGCTTTTAAACCCCAAGCCGATTTAGCCGAAGGCGAAGGGGCGGCTCTGTGATTGAATCTTTGATTGGCTTTGCTGCTATTTTTATCTTGGCCTTGCTGCGCCTGCCATTAGCTTTTGCTATGGCCATAGTAGGCATTGTGGGCATGGGCCTCACACGCGGGTGGATGCCCGCGCTGGCCAGCACGGCTCAGGTAGTGCAAGAGACAGGTTTTGCCTACACGCTGTCGGTCATACCGTTGTTTATTTTGATGGGCAACTTTGTAGCCCGTGCAGGTTTAGCGCATGAATTATTTGCAGCAGCCTACGCGTTTATTGGCCATTTTCGCGGCGGCTTAGCCCACGCTACTGTCGCGGCCTGCGCAGGCTTTGGCGCAATTTGCGGATCGTCCATTGCCACAGCGGCCACCATGAGCAAGGTGGCCTACCCCAGCATGAAAAAGCTGGGCTACAGCGACAGCTTGGCCACGGGCGTGATGGCCGCTGGCGGCACACTGGGTATCATGATACCGCCGTCTACCATCATGGTGATCTACGGCATCATTACCGAAACCAATATCGGCAAGCTATTTGCAGCCGGCGTGATCCCCGGTATTTTGACAGCGCTGTTGATGATGGCAGGCATTGCCGTGATGACTGCGCGCGACCCATCACACGCACCTGCAGGCGAGCGCAGCACCTGGCCCCAGCGCTGGGCAGCGCTGCGTGGTATTTGGGGTGTAGTAGTATTAGTTTTTATCGTCTTGGGCGGTATTTACGGCGGCGTGTTCACAGCCACCGAGGGCGCAGGCATTGGCGCCAGTGGCGCGTTTTTGTTTGCACTGGTGCGCGGTCGGCTGACCTGGGCAGTGCTGTACCAAGTGCTGGTCGAATCAGCGCGCACCACGGCCATGCTGTTTACCTTGCTGATTGCAGCCACCATTTTTGCCAACTTTGTCAACTTCACCACTATGCCGGGTGACTTGAAAACTTGGATCACCGGCCAAGGCCTGTCGCCCACGATGATCATTGCAGCGATGATGTTGATTTACATCGTGCTAGGCACCGTGATGGAAGAGCTGACCATGGTGCTGCTGACCATTCCACTGTTCTTCCCCATCGTCACGGCTTTAGGTTTTGACCCGGTCTGGTTTGGTGTGTTGATTGTGATGATTGTACAAATCGGTTTGATCTCACCCCCCGTGGGCATGAATTTATTTGTGCTCAATTCTTTGTTGCCCAATGTGGGTTTGGGTGCAATTTTCAGAGGTTGCTGGCCGTTTGTTGCAGTGATGATCTTTGTTTTGGTGCTGCTGGTGGCGTTTCCACAGATTAGTTTGTGGTTACCTGGGTTGATGAAGTAATTGGGCGATAGTCCTAGTATTTATTGCTCGGGTAGCTATTAAATTTGTAGCGCACTGCTTTATTGCTTAGGTCGGGGTCGAACTCCCCTGTGGCAATGCATTTCTTCGTTGTTTACCTTGGATGGGCGGCGGGACATATCGCTGCAAAAACTTGCCATGTACATGCGCGCCAGATGGTAGTCATCTGTGCTTGGTGGGCCGCACCTCGCTGCAGTTTTTGCATCGATATGCTCCCAAT
>JANOSN010000359.1:0-5814 GCA_031415895.1 Polaromonas sp.
CGCGTATTCGGCGCGAATGCAATTTAAAGCTGCCTGATGCGATGATTGCCGCTACGGCCCTGCTGCACACCGTACCTGTAGTCACTGCCAACGCACGTGACTTTGAGCGGGTGGGACAACTGCAGGTGGTTAGGCTTTGAAGATAAGTGGTGTTGGGTAACCAGTGCGCCTAGACACTATTGATTTCATAGCTGTCTGAGCAATAAATGCTTGGACTACAAGCACGTTTGACTGGTAAAAGTGCTGTTTCACACGCAGTGACCGTCCGTTAAAAAAGCAGACGTAAAAAAACTGCCGGTTTGACTTGGCCGGTTGATTTAAGAAAAACGAAGCTACTGATTTACGGGGTGTCCGCATGCAAAGCTAGCAGGCATGTGGGTTGGCGGGGTGTGGACAGTGCAACTCAAATCGCGCCGACTGCTCATTGAGCGTATTGATTTGCTCGCGCACCCAGCGACGGTTCAGTACAAACCCTTGAGCGGTGTCAAACTTTGTTCCAGTAAGATAACACGTAACCATTCAGCACTCCTTGTTAAGAAGTACTGTACGACTGACCTCATACTACGGATCTTATGTAAAGTCTTGAAAGGAAAAGCCATGTTCTCAAAACAATTCTTACGTGACCCATTCACATCTGCTCGCTTTTATATGGCGGCCTTGGCTACAACTCTTATAGTTGTAGCCCTCACCGCTTGCGGCGGAGGTGGTGGTGGCGCTCCTGCATCAACCCCTCCAGTCGGAGGTGGTGGTACCGACACTGTGGTGATTACACCACCTGTTGTCGTAACCTATACCGCTGCTAACCTTTGCGCCAGTGGTCCTGCACTCACCTCAACAGTGAGCCAGGCAGCCGCGAATGCACTCGTGCCAGGCAACTGTCCAGCCCTGCTTGCCTCTGCCTACGCCTCAACATCCGTTGTGGTCGGCAGCGGTAAGCTGACGCTGAGTGTGAACAACCTGCCCGCAGGCTTCACCGGTGGTGTACTGATGGTCAGCAGGAACGTGCCGAGTACACAGTCAATCTGGGACATCATTCCCAGCACAACTGGCAACGGGACTGCAAAGTTCCGCGACGGCTCAGCGACGCCACTGTATGCATCGGTCTATCAGGGAGTGCTAGAGATGAACTTTGTCGGCGCCCCAAGCGCCAGCAAAACCATCACCTTCACCACCGATGCAGATCCATCGATAGTCGTCTGTACCGCACCCGCAATGCTGACCACTGCTAACACTTGCATCTCGCCTCCCGCTGCGACGGGTTATACCTGGAACAGTGTTGTAAAGGTATGGGTTGCTGATCGTGGCATCTATGTCACGAGCATCAATACATTGCCTGCGACTTGTCTTAACATCGGCGACGCTTGCTACTTAGCAAAAGCTGCTGATGGGACAATCAAGTTCGTCCAAGGTCCAACCAGCGTGATGTTCGCAGTGTATCAAACAGCTGACGGGTACCTCAATACATACCCGATCAATGCTGCAGATGGTACCCGAAATAATATTTCAGCAGCTCTTATTGCTGGCGGTGCAAGTGGAAATCTGTGGGATTATGTGGTAGGAACAACATCTGGAATCATTCAAAAAGTTGTGACTCCATCGGCTTGCTTCGAGTACGCATTTGGTACTTTGTGGTCTAATTCCCCAGTAACTTGCCCAGTTGGTCCTTAAACCTAATTACGAATCATTCTGATTCGTAATTCGCGCTAACAAAATTTATTTTGTTAGTGCGTTTGTACGACTGACCTCATACTACGGATCTTATGTAAAGCCCTGATTGACAGGGCTTTTTTATTTCTCTTTCTGACACACGATTCAACAAACCGAGTCTTTTCAACAGCTTAGCGCCACTTGAAAAGCGTGTCGAAGATGCGCAATCGACAGGGATTGTTTGGGCGCAATCGTTCTCGGTGCAGTTTAGTAGGGCACGCATTGGCGCTGAATTCGAAAATCGACAGATTTAGGCTAGGTAGTTGTGATTTGTAGCGCCGTGGAGCGGGTAATTTGAAAAGCCTTTGCCGAAGCCGCAAGCGAAAAATGCTGCATAAAACAGGTTTCGCTTGCTAGCTGCTTTAGGGAAGGTTTAAGGCAGATTTACATCCCTTCAGTAGACAAATAGCTAAATTTGTCATAACATACAAACATTCAGATTTTGAAGGATAAAGCTATGCCATCACACACGTTTTCTAGCCGAGATTTCACGCGCGATGTGTCCGCTGCTAAACACGCGGCGGCGCAGGGGCCGGTCATCATCACGGACCGTGGGCGGCCTGCATTTACGCTGTTGACTTTTGAGGCGTACAAAAAAATGTCGGGTAAGCGTAAAGCCACAAAAATTGCTGACTTGCTGGCCATGCCTAACGCTGAGCTGATTGAGCTAGAGATACCGCGGTCAAGCGAGTTGGCACAATCTGCAGACTTGGGTTGATTCGCACTGTGTATTTACTAGATACCAATATAATTTCGGAGCTGCGCAAGGTGCGGCTTGGCAAAGCAGACTGCCATGTTGCCAAATGGGCAGACAGTGTGGATGCTGCTGACTTGTATATCTCGGTGATCACAATGCATGAGCTGGAAATTGGCGTGTTGCTGTCAGAGCGGCGCGATACGGTGCAAGGCGCAGTGCTCAGAGCGTGGCTCAATGACCAGGTAGTGCCCGCATTCGGTGCGCGCATTTTGGATATAGGCCAAGATGTAGCGCTGCGCAGCGCGCAACTTCATGTGCCAAATCCGCAGCCCATACGCGATGCGTTTATCGCGGCAACAGCACTTGTACATGGCCTAACAGTCGTCACTCGCAATGTGAAAGATTTTCAAAATACAGGGGTGAAAATTATTAATCCGTGGAGCCATTAGTGGGTAACTAATGGGGTCGCTAGCGGGGTTGGTGAGAGTAACGTCCAACTTCGCTCAAATAAGCGGCTCAAACGGATTCACCGCCTGCACCCCACAGCCCACAAAGTCTCGCACGTTGCGAGTTGCAATAATCAGTTGATGTTCTTGCGCGGTAGCGGCTATCAACATGTCGGGTGAGCTGCGCGTAATGCCTTGCGCTTGGAATTGACCTCGCAAAATGCCCGCGCGTTGCGCTATGGACTCAGTGATGGGGTAGACCGCATGCAGGCTTTGCACCATGGCGTTGAACAAGCTGAGCTTGCGTGTGTTGGGTTGCCAAGCCAAGCCGAAATGCGCTTCTTCGATGGTGATGGCTGAGATGGCGATGAGCTGGGCAGATTGCAACCACTGCATGACGTGCGTATCTGGAGATTTTTTGACTAGCTCGCTCAGTACGTTGGTGTCGGCCAAATAGATGGTTTGCGCCATATTGCTTATTCAGAATCTGTAAAGCTATTGGCGCGCGTCCACGTGGCTGCGCGTGTTGCATCTGCTCCGGGAATACCTGCGTTATCTAGCGGGGCATATGTGCCCCGCAGCGCCATCAAGGTGTTGTAGAAGCTGTCTGCACTGTGCGCCGCAACCTCAGTGCGTTTGAAATACTCGGCTGATACCAGCACGGCCACGGGTGTGTTGCGTTTGGTAATGACCTGTGGCGAGCTTTGTGCTGCTTCAATCAATGAGGACAGTTGTTGGCGGGATTGGGCGATAGAGATAGACATAGTTTGTCTTTTATGTACATTTATATTGTACATTATGAGTATAAATAGTGTCAAATTTGCTGAAATTCACCGAATCATCAACACTTTCACGCCCGCCGATATCCGCACATCTTGCCAAGCCTGGTCGGTAGTTACTGCGATGCCTTCCATGAGCTTGGTTAAAGCTAAGCATGCACGGTCACCTAGCGACAAGCCTGCGGCCCTTGTCAACGAGCGCAGTTGCCCGCACAAGATGGCTTGTTCTGCATTGAAGTCGATGACGTCGATTTGAAGTTGACGCACGATGCGTGGGAATTCGTCGGGAGGCAAGCCGTATTCGATGAGTTTGGTGCCCACCTCAGCCAGATTGACGCTGCTGATGGCGCATTCTTCGGTGTAAATTAGCTCTTGCACTAGCTCAAAACCGGGCTCCGCGCGGGTGAGTGCCAACAGCGCGGAGGAGTCCATCACATGAATCATAGGCCTGCAGAGTCTAGCTTGGCTTCTAAGCGGCGCTCAGCGATCAATTCTTCGCTAAGCGATACACCCTCGGGCACGGTGAGCACGCTGTCAAGGTAAGCGCGCAGGTTGGCGTAATGTTGCGACAATGGCGTGAGTACCAAACTGCCATCTTTGATTTCGACATGCAGACGCGATTTAGGTTTTAAACCCAGTTTTTCTCTCACATCGGCAGGTATTAATATTCGCCCGTTTTCAGATATGGCAAGTGCGGTCATAGCGAAGCCTCATTAAAAATGTACATCGAAGCATATTCTGTCATAATAATTTAAATTGTCAATTTAATCATAAAAGTCAAATCATGCTCGCTAAACGCATCATCCCCTGCCTAGACGTGACCGGTGGCCGTGTGGTCAAAGGGGTTAACTTTGTTGAACTGCGCGACGCGGGTGACCCGGTGGAGATTGCGGCACGCTACAACGAGCAGGGGGCCGATGAGCTGACGTTTTTGGACATTACCGCCACCAGTGATGGGCGCGATTTGATTCTGCCGATCATCGAGGCGGTGGCGGCGCAGGTGTTCATCCCGCTCACGGTGGGCGGCGGGGTGCGCACGGTGGACGACGTGCGCCGGCTGCTGAACGCGGGGGCTGATAAAACAAGCTTTAACTCGGCTGCCATTGCCAACCCGCAGGTGATAGCCGATGCGTCGGCCAAATACGGTGCGCAATGCATTGTGGTGGCGATTGACGCTAAAAAGCGCAGCCTTGAGGATGCCAAGCGCCTGGACGCGAACGGGCAGCCTTTGGGCGAGGGCTGGGATGTGTACAGCCACGGGGGCCGTAAAAACACCGGGCTGGACGCCGTCCAGTGGGCCACCAAGATGGCGCACATGGGCGCGGGCGAGATTTTGCTCACCAGCATGGACCGCGATGGCACCAAAAGCGGGTTTGACCTGGCGCTGACCCGCGCGGTGGCCGATGCAGTCAGCGTGCCCGTCATTGCATCAGGCGGCGTGGGCAATTTAGACCATTTGGCCGACGGCGTACAGCAGGGCGGGGCAGATGCCGTGCTGGCGGCCAGCATTTTTCACTACGGCGAATACACGGTGCAGCAGGCCAAGGCACAGATGCACGCGCGGGGTATACCTGTACGCTTATAGGTGGATGCGGTACGTCTGCGCACTGCTCAGCCGCCGTGCCCAAGCGGCTGCGTCTCGTTTTAGCGCGGCGCTAAGGCCGCGTGGGTGCTCAGGAGCGCTACTAAGTGTTTTTAGGGCATTTTGGTAGCCAAATTGGCATGTAGTCCAAGCATTCATTACATAGTTTGCTACTAATATTATAGCAATTGACTTGCATCAACGCAACGGTCTATCCATCCATAAATCCTGCACAATCACCCTATGAACTGGATAAACGAGATTAAATGGGACGACAAAGGCCTAGTCCCCGTGATTGCGCAAGAGCGCGTAACGGGCGACGTGCTGATGTTTGCGTGGATGAACCGCGAGGCGGTGCAAAAAACCGCCGAGCTGGGCCGTGCGGTGTACTTTAGCCGCTCGCGCAACAAGCTATGGTTTAAAGGTGAAGAGTCTGGCCACGTGCAAACCGTGCACGAAATGCGCATGGACTGCGACGGCGATGTGCTGCTGCTAACAGTTACCCAGCTAGGCCACGAGCCTGGCATTGCCTGCCACACAGGCCGCCACAGCTGCTTTTTTAGCAAGCTAGAAGATGCGCAGACCGCGCAGCCGCACTGGACA
>JANOSN010000360.1:0-4440 GCA_031415895.1 Polaromonas sp.
GAATGAAAACGACCTGTAGTCCAAGTATTTATTGCTCAAGCAGCTATTGAATTCATAGTGTCTAGCATATTAAAAAACCCGCTGACTTTACGGCTAGCGGGTTTTTGGCTAAGCAGCTAGAGCAGCTGCCTAAGCTGAACAGGCCTAACGCTTGGCAATCGGCTGTACATCACGCTTGACCGAGCCGGTAAACAACTGGCGCGGACGGCCAATTTTGTATTCTGGGTCGCCAATCATTTCATTTAACTGGGCAATCCAGCCCACCGTGCGTGCCAGAGCGAAGATGGCGGTGAACATGCTGACAGGGATGCCGATGGCGCGCTGCACGATGCCGCTGTAAAAATCAACGTTAGGGTAGAGCTTGCGCTGTACAAAATAGTCGTCTTCTAAGGCGATTTTTTCCAACTGCATAGCCAGTTTGAATAAGGGGTCGTTGTGCAGGCCCAGCTCGTCTAGCACTTCTTTGCAGGTCTCTTGCATCAGCTTGGCACGCGGGTCATAGTTTTTGTACACGCGGTGACCAAAACCCATTAGCTTGACGCCAGAGTTTTTGTCTTTGACCTTGTCTATAAATTCGCCTACTTTAGCCACTCCGCCCATTTTCTGGATGTCTTCCAGCATGTTCAAGGCAGCTTCGTTGGCACCGCCGTGCGACGGGCCCCACAGGCAAGCTACACCGGCAGCTATGGCCGCGAATGGGTTAGTGCCTGAGCTGCCGCACAGGCGCACGGTAGATGTAGAGGCGTTTTGCTCGTGGTCGGCGTGCAGGGTAAAGATGCGGTCAATCGCGCGCTCAATCACCGGGTTAACTTTGTACTCTTCGCACGGCGTGGCAAACATCATGTGCATGAAGTTACCGGCGTAGCTAAGGTCATTTCTTGGGTAAATGAAAGGTTGACCAACACTGTATTTGTACGCCATGGCCACCAAGGTAGGCATTTTGGCGATCAAACGGATGGCCGAAATGTCGCGGTGCTCAGCATTGGTGATGTCGGTGCTGTCATGGTAGAAGGCCGACAGTGCGCCTACCAAGCCGGTCATGATGGCCATGGGGTGTGCGTCGCGGCGAAATCCGCGCAAGAAAAACTGCATTTGTTCGTTAACCATGGTGTGCATGGTGACGCGCTTGGTGAAGTCCTTCTTTTGCTCTGCGTTAGGTAGGTTACCGTACAGCAGCAAGTGGCAGGTTTCTAAAAAATCACAATTGGTGGCCAACTGCTCAATAGGGTAGCCGCGGTACAGCAGCTCGCCTTTGTCGCCGTCAATGTAGGTGATGGCCGACTGGGTAGCCGCCGTGCTCATAAAGCCAGGGTCGTAGGTGAACATGCCGGTTTGGGCATACAGCTTGCGGATATCCACTACATCGGGGCCGATACTGCCTTGGTACACGGGCAGCTCTACACTGGGGCTGCCGTTGGAGAACGACAGGGTGGCTTTGTTATCGGATAGCTTCATTTAAGGCACCTTTACTTTTATCAATTAGTTTTTTTGCTTCAACATATCCAAAATAGTTTGAATATCTGGGGTATCGAAATCGGGTCTGACTTGCATTAAGGTTTTTCGACTCAAATGCAGGTCTAACAGATCATTGTCTGATAAATCCATTAGAGCATTCAAACTATTCGCGTGCCTGACGGTGAGCTGGCTATCGAACTTATTAAAAAATCGCTGAATAAACAAGTCGTTTTCAAGCAAACCCCGTCGCGTGCGCCAGCGCAGCTTGGACAGCTCACGCTCGCCCAGCTTGGCATCCAAGCCGTCAGGCGCGTCGATGCTGGCTACTAGGTCAGTCATAAATTTCCCGCTGGGCCGCCCCAAGGGAAATTAGCCCCCATGGGGGGCAGCGCAGTAGACGCAGTCACAAGCGTGGGGGTCATAGGCTACACGGCTCTTAGTACCATCATCTCTTTGATTTTGCCAATCGCCAAGCTGGGGTTCAAGCCCTTAGGGCACACGTCCACGCAATTCATGATGGTGTGGCAGCGAAACAGGCGGTATGGGTCTTCCAAGTTGTCCAGGCGCTCGGCGGTGCCTTGATCGCGGCTGTCGGCAATAAAGCGGTAGGCTTGCAGCAAGCCTGCAGGGCCGACGAATTTATCGGGGTTCCACCAAAAGCTGGGACATGCGGTGGAGCATGATGCGCACAGAATGCATTCGTACAAACCATTCAATTCGTCACGCTCCTCAGGGCTTTGCAGGCGCTCTTTCTCGGGCGGAATGGTGTCGTTCATCAAGTACGGCTTAATCGAGTTGTACTGCTTGAAAAACTGCGTCATGTCGACAATCAAATCACGAATCACTGGCAGGCCAGGCAGTGGCTTCAAGACGATGTCGCCTTTGAGGGTGCGCATATTGGTCAAGCAAGCCAAGCCGTTTTTGCCGTTGATGTTCATCGCATCCGACCCGCACACGCCTTCGCGGCAGCTGCGGCGAAAGCTGATGCTAGGCACTTGCTCTTTAAGCTTCATCAGCACATCTAGCAGCATACGCTCGGTACCGTCCAGCTCAATTTTGACGGTTTGCATATACGGCTTAGCATCGGCATCAGGGTCGTAGCGGTAGATTTTGAAGGTGCGTGTTTCCATGTCTTACTCCAGTGATTCTGTGTCAAAAGCTGATCAGTTGAGGACAGAGCAACGGGGTGCTGCGCACGTCCATTGGTCTGTCACACAAGGTTATCAAAAAGTCCTAGTTTTCAATTCAACTGACTCAACCGTCAGTGGTTTCATTTTTACCGCTTTGTAGCTCATGCGGTTGTTGTCTTTGTACCAAAGGCTGTGTTTGTGCCATTCTTTGTCGTTGCGGCCGTTGGGAAACTCTGGGGTGTCGTCGTAGTCGGCTACTGAGTGTGCGCCGCGGCTTTCTTTGCGGGCGGCGGCAGACACGATGGTGGCCTCTGCAGACTCGATCAAATTTTCCACTTCCAGCGCTTCAATGCGCGCGGTGTTGAAGATTTTGGAATTGTCTTTCAGGCCAATGTTTTCTACACGCTTGCGCAGCTCGGCAATTTTGCGTACGCCCTCGTCTAGCGTAGCTTGCGTGCGGAACACGCCAGCATACAGCTGCATGGCATCACGAATGTCGTCAGCTACTTTTTGCGCGTACTCGCCGTCAGGGTTGCCGTCTAGGCGCGCCAAGCGGGCCTCTGTGATGGCTGTGGCGTTTGCAGGCAATGGCTTATGGGTTTTGGTTTTGCTGTGGTTGTCCACAATGTGGTTACCCGCGGCGCGGCCGAACACTAACAAGTCGAGCAATGAGTTAGTGCCCAAGCGGTTAGCGCCGTGCACGCTAACGCAAGAGCATTCACCCACTGCATACAGGCCTCCCACGATAGCGTTGTCCTGACCGTTCTTTTGCGTCACCACTTGGCCGTTGATGTTGGTAGGAATGCCGCCCATTTGGTAGTGGATGGTGGGCACCACAGGAATCGGCTCTTTGGTGATGTCGACGTTGGCAAAGTTGTGGCCAATCTCGTACACCGATGGCAGGCGCTTGTGGATGGTATCTGCACCCAAGTGGTCAAGTTTTAAGTGGATGTAGTCCTTTTCGGGGCCGCAGCCACGGCCTTCTTTGATCTCTTGGTCCATGCAGCGCGAGATAAAGTCACGCGGGGCCAAGTCTTTCAAGGTCGGTGCATAGCGTTCCATAAAGCGCTCGCCGTTGCCGTTGAGCAAAATAGCGCCTTCACCGCGGCAGCCTTCGGTCAGCAACACGCCCGCACCGGCCACGCCTGTGGGGTGGAACTGCCAAAACTCCATGTCCTCTAGCGCAATGCCCGCGCGTGCGGCCATTCCCAAGCCGTCGCCGGTGTTGATAAAAGCGTTGGTCGATGCGGCAAAAATACGGCCTGCACCGCCAGTGGCAAGCAGGGTGGTTTTGGCTTCAAAAACATGCAGTTCGCCGGTTTCCATCTCGATGGCGCTCACGCCTACGCATTCGCCGTCAGCATCCATGATCAGGTCTTGCGCCATCCACTCCACAAAGAAGGTAGTTTTGGCTTTCACGTTTTGCTGGTACAGGGTGTGCAGCATGGCGTGGCCGGTGCGGTCAGCCGCTGCGCAGGCGCGCTCAACAGGCTTTTCGCCGTAGTTTGCGGTGTGGCCGCCAAACGGGCGCTGGTAAATGGTGCCATCTGGGTTGCGGTCAAACGGCATGCCCATGTGCTCTAGGTCATACACCACCTTGGGGGCTTCGCGGCACATAAACTCAATGGCGTCTTGATCGCCCAGCCAGTCACTTCCTTTGACGGTGTCATAAAAGTGGTAGTGCCAGTTGTCTTCGTTCATGTTGCCAAGCGATGCACCAATGCCGCCCTGGGCCGCCACGGTATGCGAGCGGGTAGGGAACACTTTGGTCAACACCGCTACGTTCAGACCAGCGCGAGCCAGCTGCAGTGAGGCGCGCATGCCAGAGCCGCCTGCTCCGACGATGACGACGTCA
>JANOSN010000361.1:0-1266 GCA_031415895.1 Polaromonas sp.
CAGGCTAGGGCGTGAATTCAATGCGTTCAGGCGCTCCGCTGTCCAGGCTAAATGGTCAGTTTCTTCGGCGGCTGCGTGGGCAAACTGCTTTTTCAGGTCGGGGTTGCTGGTGGCCAGCGCCTGCGCGCTGTACAGCGCCTGTGCGCACACCTCGCCCACATGGTTCACGCGCATTAGGCTGGCCGCTGCGCTGCGCTCAGCCGCTGTTAGCGTATCGGGCGCGCCTTGTGCGGTAAACGTAGCCGGCGCTTGTGGCATAGGCCGGGCGGCATGCGGCTTAGCAGCCAGGGTGCGCAAAGCGGTGTCTAAAGCGTTGATTAAGTTGTCTGATGAAACCATAAGCATATTGTAAAAACATTGCTCAGCTTGACGAGCTAGTCAGGTCATTCCAGCTAACAAACGAACTAAACAAACGGATTTATCAACTGCACCCCCAGCACAGTGTGCGGCAGGCCACCTGTGTCCTCGGTGTACAGCGTTGTCACGCCATGCTCAGCGCAAGTGGCAATAATCAAGCAGTCCCAGAGCTGGCGCTGGGTGCTCGCTGACAGCTGCATCGCCGCCTTAAAAGTGGCCTCAGTGGCAGGTTTTACACGGTGCGTTTGCACCATCAGTTGCGCTGTAGCAATGGCCTGCGCGCCAAACCGGGTGTCCACCTGCAGCTTGCGAAACACCTCCCCTAATACCTGCGACGCCAATATAAAACCGCCTTGGGTAGACGCTAACACCCACTGCGCGGCAATCTTTTGTTTAGCCGCATCACGCTGGTCAAAGCCATACAAAAAAATATTCGAATCCAAACTAATCATAAAACGCGTCGCGGTCAAATGGCCCATGGATGCCACTGGCTGCACTGTCAGCCCACAGCTGCTGCCACAGCTTTTGATTACGCTCCTGCAGCTGCGCACTGGCTGCAGGCGACACAGCGGCATCCTTGCCGGGTAACACCCGCGCAATTTCACGCCCACGCTTGGTAATGACCAGTTCTTCGCCATGGTCTACGGCGTTTAAATAGCGAGAGAAATTCTGGTTGGCCTCGCGCACAGAGATGGTTTGCATACATGACCTTTCATGGGGGATTCTCATTGTAGAACAATATGGAGAACAATCATTTTAATGCGCCTAACCTAGGCGTTAACGACTACAAAGGACTATTAAAGTGCGCTCTAAACCACGCCAATCCTCCCGGCTGTTGCCCTCAGACAACAAAAAAACGTTTTTTATGGGCTTTTAGGGTGATTTCCTTTGCGCCACCCCCCTAGCTCT
>JANOSN010000362.1:0-2869 GCA_031415895.1 Polaromonas sp.
CGCAACTGGAAAGCGCCGTAGTCAGAATTTTTAGCACTGCACGCCAGCCCGATTTATTCAGGCCGTGGAATAAGGCGGCACCCACTGAGTCCACAGGCTCAGGCGTGATCATCGAAGGTAACCGCATTTTGACCAACGCCCATGTGGTCAGCTATGCCAGCAAAGTAGAAGTGCGCGCCAGAGAAGGGGGCGACCGTATGGCAGCCAAAGTGGTGGCCATTGCACGCGGTATTGACCTGGCCGTGCTAGAACTTGAAGACCCTAGTTTTTTTGCCAACCGCACAGCGCCCACGCGCGCCAGCGTGCTACCCGAGGTCAAAGACGCTGTGTTGGCCTACGGCTACCCGCTGGGCGGCAACTCGCTGTCTATCACCAAAGGCATCGTCTCGCGCATTGAATATGTGCCGTACAACTTTCCCACGGCCGGGCTGCGCATTCAAATTGATGCGGCGATTAACCCTGGCAACAGCGGCGGCCCAGTGTATGCCAACGACAAAATGATCGGCTTGGCTTTTGCTGGCATTACCAGCGCGCAAAACATTGGCTACATCATTCCTAATGAAGAGGTAGAGCTATTTTTAAAAGACATTAGCGATGGCAAATACGACGGCAAGCCAGCTATGTTTGACGATTTGCAAAGTTTAGAAAACCCTGCACTGCGCAATTTTTTAAAGCTTGATAAATCTGTGCGCGGCATGGTGGTGCAGCGGCCCGCGTCTAAAGATGCCAACTATCCGCTCAAAGAATGGGACGTGATCACCCGCGTGGGCGACACCAATATTGACAACCAAGGCTTAGTGCGCCTGACCAACGACGTGAATGTGCAGTTTCAATACCATGTGCAAAAAGCGGCCAAGAACGGCAAAGTACCCTTAACTGTGGTGCGCGCAGGCAAGCAGCTAGAGATTGAACTGCCTGTCTCGGCTAGCAGGCCGCGCTTGGTAGGTGCTTTAAACGGTAGCTACCCTTCGTATTTTGTGTACGGCCCCATGGTGTTCTCGCGCGCTACGTGGGAGTTTCGATCATTTTTTAACAACAACGCTGGCACGCTTAACAGCTATGCCTTCAACGCCCATCCCCTCATCACCCGCGTGGCCGATGAGCCTGATGCGCAACGCGAAGACTTGGTGGTAGTGAGTGCGCCGTTTTTCCCGCACCGGCTAGTCTCGGGCTACGACAACCGCTTTGGCTCGGTGGTGTACTCCATTAACGACACCCCGGTGCGCAGCCTGCGCCACATGGTGGAGGTGCTGCGCGACATGAAGGAAGATTTGGTAGTGATTAAATTTGACCAGCGCTCTGGCGAGTCGATTGTCTTGCCACACAAGCTAGTGCTTGAATCGACCGAAGGTATTTTGAACGATAACGGCATTCGTTTTCAGGCCTCTACCGACTTAATGGACGTGTGGACTAACAAAGCGCGATAGCAGGCACTGTGCTGTAGCCGCATAAGCACATTACCCAAAGTCATGGCCCCTGCGCCACAATAGCGCCATGGGTATAGGTAAATACATCAAAGAGATTGGTCGCGGCAAAGACGGCGCGCGGGCGCTGACGCGTGAGCAAGCGGCTGACTTAATGGGCCAAGTGCTAGACAGCCAAGTCACTGACTTAGAAATTGGTGGGTTTTGCCTGGCTATGCGCATCAAAGGCGAAACGCCGCAAGAGATGGCCGGGTTTTTAGATGCGGTGCATGCCCGCTTGCACAAAGTACAGGCCACAGGCCCGGTGGTGGTCATCCCCAGCTACAACGGCGCACGCCGCCTGCCGGTGCTAACGCCGCTGCTGGCCGCACTGCTAGCGCGCGAAGGTGGGCAACGAGGCTTTAGCGTGCTAGTGCACGGCTGCGCCACCGAAGACAGCCGCATTACGACCCAAAGTGTGCTGGAAAGCTCGTTTTACCCATCAAATAGGCCAGTAGTCCAAGTATCTATTGCTCAAGCAGCTATAAATTCTATAGCGCCCGGTGTGCTGCATTTTGCACCCACCACCACGCTCAGCCCCGCACTGGTACGCCTCTTAGACGTGCGCCGCGCCGTGGGCCTGCGCAACAGCGCGCACAGCCTAGTTAAGCTGATGAACCCCACCACCAGCGCGCAGGCTTTGATCGTCACTAGCTACACCCACCCCGAATATTTGCACAGCATGACCGACACCCTGCAGCTGACTGGCAGCCACGCCATGCTGCTGCGCGGCACCGAAGGCGAGGCCGTGGCCGACGCACGCCGCGCTCCGCAGATGGACGGCTTTGTACACGGTGCGCACTGCAACTTGCACACCCCCCAGCCAGGCTCTATAGCCACACTGCCTGACCTGCCCAAAGTCATCGACGCAGACACCACCGCGCAGTACATTCACGAAGTGTTACTGAGGGCCAAACCCGTACCCGCACCGATAGCGATGCAGGTGGAACACATCTTGCGTCTAATGGGTCAGATCACACAAACACCAGAGAACCCGAGATGACAAGCCGCACACACCCTGATTTCAGCCGCCAGCCGGGCAGTGTCACCCTAGTGGGCGCAGGCCCGGGCGACCCTGATCTGCTCACCCTCAAAGCCGTCAAGGCCATTGCAGCAGCCACAGTCATATTGGTGGACGATTTGGTCAACACCCAAGTTTTGCAACATGCCCAGCCCAGCGCACGCATCGTGCATGTGGGTAAGCGCGGCGGCTGCAAATCTACACCCCAAGCGTTTATTGAAAAACTCATGGTCATGGCCGCCACAGAGGGCGAAAACGTGGTGCGCCTCAAAGGGGGTGACCCGTTTATTTTTGGCCGTGGCGGTGAAGAAGTTGAGGCTTTGCAAGCAGCAGGCGTGCGCGTGCACATCGTCAACGGCATCACCTCGGGTCTGGCCGCTTTGTC
>JANOSN010000363.1:0-2882 GCA_031415895.1 Polaromonas sp.
TGCGGCGCATTCGCCTGGCGGCTGTCGTGGCGGGCGGTGCGCTGTGTGGGCTGGCTGGGGCCTACCTATCGGTCATTTACACACCGCTGTGGGTGGAGGGCATGGTGGCAGGCAAGGGCTGGATCGCACTGGCGCTCACAACCTTTGCCACTTGGCGCCCGGCACGGGTATTGCTAGGTAGTTATTTGTTCGGCGGCGTAACCATGCTGCAGTTTCATCTGCAAGGGCAGGGCGTAGATGTGCCCAGCCAGTTTTTGACCATGCTGCCCTACATTGCCACCATCGTGGTGCTGGCGCTGATCTCGCGTAACCCCGCCTGGATCCGCATCAACATGCCAGCGTCTTTGGGAAAGCCCTTCTACCCTGGGGCATGAGGTTTTCTTCCCATTAGATGGGGCGTTTCGTAGTACATTGTGTGAATGTATTTGCTATCTGCATTGAACAGGAATTGATTGATGACTGCACGTGAAATAGAGGCGCATTGGCTTGCAAGCTGCTTGGCGGCGGTATGCAGCCCGTCTGCCATGGCCCGGGGCGCTGATGAGGCTAATGTTTTTCGTGTAGCGGCCATGGTGCTAGCGTCCGCTTGGCCAGTGCCATCGGCGCGCTTAATGGCTTTGAGTGAAGTTTATTTTGCGCAACATCCCGCAGACAAATTGCCAGTGTTACAGGTGGTGCATAACGGCTGGGTGCTGAGTTTGCCTCGCTTGCGCGACATGCTCAGCAGGCAGCTTGCCAGCGTATAGACATAACGCTTTACATGCCAAGCCAACCCACTTTTTACACCCACACTGCACTTGCACGCGGCCTGCGAGAATTGTTTGTACAACTAGAGCTGCGCTTGGCACTACAGCAGCCACTGGCTGTGTATTTAGCAGGCGGTATGGCAGTACATTTGTACACCGCCAACCGTGTTACTACCGACGTAGATGCAGAGTTTGGTGCCCGGGTGTTGCTGCCTAATGACTTGATGGTGGAGATTACGCTGGAAGACGGCACGCCCCAGGTCGTCTATCTAGACACCAACTACAACGCATCCTATGCCCTTATGCATGAAGAATATCTGAGCGATGCCATAGCACTGGATATGGGCTTGCAACACCTACAGCTATTTGTGCTGTCGCCTGTGGACCTAGCGGTGAGCAAGATCGCCCGCTTGGCAGATAACGACCGCGAAGACATTCAAGCACTGGTGCGGCTAGGCTTGACCACAGCGCACGCCATTGAGCAGCGCGCCACCAGTGCTTTGGCAGGCTATGTGGGCAACCACAGCACGTTGTTGTTTAATTTACGAGATGCTATAGGCTTGGCAAGTGCTGCTCAGGCAGTCAACCAAAACCTGCCATCCAGCCTAGGGAAACCCTTCTAGCCCGGTACCTAAAGCGGGCAGTGATTGACCGATAATGTGATTTTTTACGCAACCTTGACCTTCAACTTAACCGAAAGAGAGATGAGATGACTGATTTGAACAAACGCTCCGCGCTCAAGCTCGTAGCCTTATCCGCCGTGGCTGCTGCCGCGCTGATGGGTTGCAGCAAAAAAGAAGAGGCCAAGCCTGCTGCCCCCGCTGCTGCGCCAGCCGCTGCTGCATCTGCACCAGCACCTAAAGCCGAGCCACTAAAAATCGCCTTCGCTTATGTAGGCCCCGTGGGCGACGGCGGCTGGACCTTTGCACACGACAACGGCCGCAAAGCCATTGAAAAAGAATTTGGCGACAAGGTAGTCACCAGCTTTGTAGAAAAAGTGCCCGAGTCTGCTGACGCTGAGCGCGTTATCCGCGACATGGCTACCCAAGGCAACAAGCTCATTTTTGGCACCACCTTTGGCTACATGGACCCCATGATGAAGGTAGCGCCTGATTTCAAAGGCGTAAAGTTTGAGCACGCCACGGGCTTTAAAACCGGTGAAAACATGCGCACCTACGATAGCCGCACCTACGAAGGCGCGTACATGGCTGGCGTGATTGCAGGCAAGATGAGCAAGACCGGCACGCTGGGTGTAGTGGCCTCCATACCAATCCCAGAAGTGGTGCGCAATATCAACAGCTTCACCATGGGCGCGCAGTCGGTTAACCCGAAAGTCAAAACCAAAGTGATCTGGGTGCAAGAGTGGTTTAACCCACCCAAAGAAACCGAAGCCGCCACCGCGTTAATCAATGGTGGTGCCGACGTGTTATTCCAAAACACTGACTCATCTGCTGTACTGCAAACCGCCGAGAAAATGGGCAAACGCGCCTTCGGCTGGGACAGCGACATGACCGCTTACGGCCCCAAGGCCCACCTGGGCTCTGCCATCATCAACTGGGGCCCTTACTACGTGAAGGCCACGCGTGAAGCACTTGAAGGCAAGTGGGCCACTGGCAGCAGCTGGTGGGGCGTGAAAGAAGGCGCCATTGACATGGTGAGCGTAGCCGCCGATGTGCCAGACGACACCAATAAACGCATCGACGAGATCAAAGCAGGCCTGAAAGCCGGCACCTACAACATCTGGAAAGGCCCCATCACTGGCCAAGACGGCAAAGAAGTGCTGGCCAAAGACTCTGTAGCGGACGACAAGTTCCTCTCTGGCGTGATGTTCTACGTTAAAGGCGTAGAAGGCAAGATTCCTGGTGGGGATAAGAAGTAATTTTCTAATCTTGCTTCAGTAAAAAAGCTGCCTTTGGGCAGCTTTTTTTATTCGATATTCCAGCACCGTGTGCTGCGGCGATTGAGGAAGTTACGCTGCAAAATCTTACGAAAACACGCATGAACTTCGCTGGTATGAGGCTACCTTTTGCACCACGCGACTTTCTACTGATTTTCATCAAAACCACGCTCAATCACCGCTTGGCTGACGGAGTAGCAATCTGTTTTTCTCAATTAATTTGACCATATTTGACAAAC
>JANOSN010000364.1:0-4844 GCA_031415895.1 Polaromonas sp.
GCAGCGCGACCAGCCGACATCACTTAAAGTATTTGAGCAGCTGCGCGATGCTTGGCGCGGCCGCATCACCCTGCAGTGCGTAGCGCTAACGCCGCTAGACTTTTTTGACACCGAGCAACAAAGCGCCTTTGACAGCGAAGACCTGGCGCTAGAGGTAGCCTGCGCCGACCAAACCTGCAACAAAACACTGGGCGAGGCGGCGCTGCTGGGCGCTTTTGTCTACCGTAACGAGCGCATTTACGACAAACTGCAGCGCGTGTTTGACCTGGCGATGAAAAATAATTTGTACTTAGATTTTCATGTGGATGAAGGCCTGGATGCAGACGCACGCGGCCTGCGCGCCATTGCCGAGCTGACGATTAAAAATAATTACCACGGCAAAGTCACCTGCGGCCACGCCTGCTCACTGAGCGTGCAACCTGTAGACGAAGCCATGCAAACATTAAAGCTGTGCGCGCAAGCGGGCATCCATGTAGTAGCCCTGCCCACCACCAATTTGTATTTACAAGGCGCTTGGAATGCTACACCCGTAGAACGCGGCATTACACGGTTAAAAGAGGCTATAGTCCAAGGATTATCTACATCTATAGCTACAGATAACGTAGCAGATGGGTTTTACCCCTATGGCAGTTATGACCTGCTGGCCAGCTTTGCACTGGGCGTGCAGGTGGCCCATTTAAGCCCTGCGGTTGACAGCCTTACTACCATCACCACCCACCCTGCGCGGGCGATGGGTTTGCCATGGGACGGCATGATTGAAGTGGGGTGCCCGGCAGATTTTGTGCTGCTGGCAGCACGCAACACCTATGAACTAGTCAACGCAGCAGGGCTGCGCCGCCAGGTCATACGTGCGGGCGTGGTGGTCAGCACAATTTAGTGGCTCAGCACATTCGGCAGCTTATTCAGCGCCGTTGCCGTAGTCGAACGCATTGGACTTGCTGGCCTGCAGTGCTTCTTTACGCACCTCTTCACGGGACAGTTGTGATGAAGGGGCAGTTTTTTGGGCTACTACAAGGTTACCGCTTTCGGTCACTTGCAAAGTGCCTTCGCTTCGTGCTTTCATCACATCGGCCATCACTTCGGCACGGGTAAGTGTGCTGGGGGTGGCGGCCACAGGCGGGGTGTAGTCGCTGGTGTCTGCAAATGCGCTCATGCTACCCATAGCAGCTAAAGCGATAACGGTAGAGGCAATAAATTTTGTGTTCATGGTAATTTCCTTTGAAAGTGAACTAACAAGGTCGGATTGACCGCTCCAGTCAGCCTAGCGTTGCGTGCAACGCCTTATCTGGCTGGGCTCGATGAGTTAATGATTTAGCCCGTCGATGGATCTAACTTTAGGCCGATACCTTGACAATACAAACCCCCGAGGCAACAATGCAGAATTGCTGATAATGAAATAAATACGTATTTAAAGTATATATAGTTGCGTAAAAAGATGTGTATTTAGTGACCAATTGGTTATTAAATAGCTAAATTAAAGGGATAAATCTATGGACAGACTGCTCTCAATGCGGGTGTTTCAGCGGGTGATTGACGAGGGTGGTTTTGCCGCAGCTGCCCGCGCGCTAGACATGTCGCCCGCGGGCGTAACGCGCCTAGTCACCGACCTAGAGCAGCACCTAGGCACACGCCTCATGCAGCGCACCACGCGCAAGCTGGCCCTCACAGAGGCAGGGGAGGCGTATTTAATGCGTGTACGCGGCATACTGAGTGAAGTAGACGATGCCGAATCTGCCGCCTCGCAAAGCACTAGCGATCCGCAGGGTGTACTGCGTGTACTGGCACCACCGCTGTTTGCCAACCAGCTTTTGGCTAAGATGATTGGCCAGTGGCTTAAGCTA
This sequence comes from Polaromonas sp., assembly GCA_031415895.1. Lineage (GTDB taxonomy): Bacteria > Pseudomonadota > Gammaproteobacteria > Burkholderiales > Burkholderiaceae_C > JAAFIP01. The sequence goes on from JANOSN010000364.1 coordinate 1,842, forward strand.
TTTCCCAAAGTGTCGATTGACCTGCAGGTAGACCCTTATACGCAAACCCGTATTGAAGAATTTGACATCACATTTGTGATTCTTAATGAGGGCGAAGATGCCAATTTTGTAGCCCGCAAAGTGGCCAGCACCGATTGGATCGTGTGCGCCAGCCCCGCTTACCTTAAGCGCTATGGCACGCCGTCGCAACCCAGCGATTTAACGCAGCATCAATACTTGCGCTTTCCACCACCCGCCACGTCGGGGCGTACATCGCAAGGCATGGGTTTGAGCAAGCTAGACGGTACTGAAAGCGTCAACATCGCTATGCCTGTGGTGCTGCAATCGTCCAGCTACGACGTATTGTTTAGCGCCAACCTAGACGGTGCAGGCGTGGCCGTGTTGCCGTACTTTCCGGTGACTAACTATTTACGCACAGGCGCTTTGGTGCACCTGCTGCCTGACTGGATTTTTGGCCGCTTTACCATCTACGCTGCCTTGCCCACCCGCAAGCTCATACCCGCGCGTACGAAAGCTTTTTTAGACTTTATTAGCGAGATGACTTTCAGGCCAATAGAGGTTGACGCGCTGTCAACAGCAACGCCAGGGTGCACTTAAGCCTCTGGCGTGTCAGTGTCCACACTGCCCTTGCCCACGCTCAGGCGCGCGGCTTGCGCCAGCAGTTGGTATTTGGTGCGAAAGGCATCTAACTGGTGCTCTTCCAGCTCTTCTAAATCTAGCAGCGCGTTGTGTGCACCTTGCGTGGCGCGGATCAATTCGTCCAGCTTAATTTGTATGGCCTGTGTGTCGCGGTTTTGGGTGTTTTGGATAAGAAACACCATTAAAAAAGTGACGATGGTGGTGCCCGTGTTGATCACCAGTTGCCAAGTGTCACTAAAACGGAACAATGGCCCGGTGACCAACCACACACCAATGGTGCACAGGGCCAAAACAAACACCATCGGCTTGCCGCAAAAGCGCGAAGCCGATTTGGCAAATTGCGAATAGACAGAAGTGTTGTTCATAAGGCCCTTTGAATGCAGATGTACTGTCCATTGTGAACCTGTAGCTTGGTTTATGGTTTTAGCGGTAGTGGTAAATTGCGGGTTATGAACACATCGCACACTTGGCATACTCAACACGCCGCATTTTTAACCGACATAGCAGGCATCACCACCATTGCCGATGCGCGCACTGTCGCGGCGCAATCCAAGGACTATTACTGGTACAGCCCCATCCTCAAAGAGCAGTTAGACGGCAAAGTGGGCGACATCATCGTCAAGCCTACAACGCAAGATGAAGTAATGCGCGTGGCCGCAGCCTGCGCCAAGCACCGCGTTAAAGTGACCGTTCGCGGCGGCGGTACAGGCAACTACGGGCAGTGTGTGCCGCTAGAAGGCGGCGTAATTTTAGACATCACCGGGCTGAACCGCGTGATCAGCATCGACACCGGCAGGGTTACTTGTGAGGCAGGCATTTTGATAGCTGATTTAGAAAAAGCCGTGCGCACCGACAGCGCAGTACATGGGGGGCAAGAGATTTTGATGTACCCCAGCACGCGCGACATCGCCACCATTGGCGGCTTTATTGCCGGTGGCTACGCAGGTGCGGGCAGCGTGCGCAATGGCATTTTGAAAGACGCAGGCAACGTGACGATGATTCGCGTGGTGACGCTAGAAGAAATACCGCGCGTGATCGAGCTTAAAGATGCCGACATTCAAAAAGTACACCACGCCTACGGCACCAACGGCATCATCACCGCGCTGACGCTGACGCTAAAACCCGCTGTCGACTGGGTGCACCACATCGCCCTGTTTAACAGCTACAGCGACGCGCTGCGTTTTGGCTGCGAGGCAACAGAAAAAATCACAGCCCCTAAAGAACCCACGTCCGTTCGGGCTGAGCCTGTCCAAGCCATCAACAGCATCGACGCCTTCCTCATCACCGCCGTAGAGCGCCGCATAGCATCTTATTACGAAAGCACCTTTGGCAGCCGCTTTCCTGCTAATAAAGACGCCGTCTTCTCCATGGTGCACCCAGCAGCGCTTAGCACATGGCGCGCGTTAGTAGCCCAGCACGGCGTCCGCGAGTCTTTGGCCCTGACCGAGAGCGAGTTTAAAAAACAAAACCTCCACCCTGCTTTTGAATGCGCCTACAACCACACCACCTTAATGGCGCTCAAAGTAGACAAAAGCTGGACCAACTTGCAAACCGTAGCCCCATGGACAGCAGGCATAGGCATCGACATTGCACTGGTAGAACAGCAAATGGAGCGCTGGGGCGACGAAGTGCTGATGCACCACGAGTTTGGTCGCCAATACGGCGGCTGTGTAGCATTCGGCCTGCCACTGGTAGCCTACCTGGACAAAGACCGCCTGTACGAAATCATGGCCGAATTTGAAGCCGACGGTTGCATGGTGTTTGACAACCACGTCTACACCATCGAAGACGGCGGCATGAAAACAATTGACCCTGCGCAGATTGACTTTAAAAAGATTGCCGACCCGCATGGGCTGATGAATCCGGGGAAGACGCGGGGGTGGCTAGCGGGGTATGCTAAGGCTTAACTATCTAAATTGGGCAGATATTCGTGTACCAAGGCGATATCTATTCGAATCAGCACTCTACTGAATCATAACCTTAGGAGCAATTTCCAGCCTGTCTCTGACTTGTTCATAGATTTGCATCACTCCTGGCATAGTAAAGGTCACCGCAAATCCGAAAGTTATCGGATCATCCACCACGATGCCTTGATCGGGTTCTCTTTGAACTTTAAATCTAACTACTTGTTCTGCATTGACTGCCGGAGCTTTAAGGCCGTCCCACCTCTGTGAAAAAACAGTCCCTCTACGGCTTTGATTTAAATCTGGTTGCAGCTTAGATGCCGCTACCTTTAGTGACTCCAATTCAGTTGGCTCTATGAGTTTGAGCCGCACAGCCCTATACGATTGACGTCCAGGTAAAACCGGTGTGAACCACGCTAGAGTTGCGTAAAGTGCGTGCCATTCTTTTAGCCCATTCACG
>JANOSN010000365.1:0-5748 GCA_031415895.1 Polaromonas sp.
GGTGGCTGATGGTGCAGGCTCAGCCGTGCTACCCGCTAATGCAGTACGCACCTCTGCCCACCCTGAGCGCTATGCAATGCGGCCCGTCAGCGGCCTGCGCAGCCGTTTAAGCATGGCTGTCAATGCACATCGCCCGGCTACATTGACACAGAAGGCAATGCAAGAGCTGATTATTCAAATGATGAAAAAGTATTTTTAATCGTAGATAACCCGCGCATCGCTCGAATGCGCTTGTGCAATCCAGCTGGCTAGGGCGGCATCGGTGGGAAAAAACTTCGCGCGTTCGTCCAAGGCGATTTCACCAGTCGCAGACACATCGCCTTCATTGCGCCACAGCTGCAGACGCACAGCTAAGCCACGCAACAAATCGCCCTGCTCTGTTTGCTCTTTCTTGGGCGGAAATTCACGCACCATGCGGGCGATGTCTGGAGCCTTTGCATTAACGCTCACTCGCAGGTATTTACCAAACTTTGCGCGGGCGCTAGGCAAGTCCCAAATAGCGTTGACCTGAAAGCGCAGGCCGCCAGAGAAACGATCGGGCTGGGCTTTGCCCTGCACGATGATGAGCTCATCGTCTTTTAATGTGTTGCGGTTGGCGTTGATCAGCGCCTCGTCAGCGGTGGCTTCGATGGTGACGGATTTATCGTCGAGCTTGAAGATGGCCAGCTTGCCGCGTTGGCCGTTGATGATGCGCAGATCGCTGACGATGCCTACGATGACGCGCTGTTCGCGTGACTCGCTGAGGTCTTCGATCTTGGTGCGAACAAACTGGCGCACTTCGCGGGCGACTTCGTCGAACAAGTGGCCTGACAAGTAAAAGCCCACTGCGGTTTTTTCGGCTGTTAAGCGCTCTTTCACACCCCACGGGGTCATGTCTACCAACGGTGGCTCTTGGGTGCTGCTGCCGTGGTCGTCATCATTACCCATGTCGAACAAGCCACCTTGGTTAGCGTTGGCCTCTTGCGCCTCGGCGTAGTCCATGGCCAGCTCGACAGACGCCATCAAAGATGCGCGGTTAAGCTGCAAGCTGTCGAAAGCACCGGCTTTGATCAGCGCCTCTATCGTGCGTTTGTTGATCTTGCTGCGCTCTACACGGGCGCAAAAATCAAATAGGCTGGTGAACAGACCGCCATCTAGACGCGCTGCAATGATGGCCTCCACTGCTTGCTGGCCGCTACCTTTAACAGCACCTAGGCCGTAACGAATCACCTTGTCACTCACCGGCTCAAACCGGTAGTTGCCGCGGTTGACATCGGGCGGTTCAAAGGTCAGTCCAAACTTGTCTTGCGCGTCTTGCACCAAGATGCGCAGCTTGTCGGTATTGTCCATCTCTACCGTCATGTTGGCGCAGAAAAACTCAGCTGTGTAGTGGCGCTTAAGCCAGCCAGTGTGATACGCCAGCAATGAATAGGCAGCAGCATGCGACTTGTTAAAGCCGTAACCCGCAAACTTTTCCATCAAGTCGAAAATCTCGTCTGCCTTATCCTCGGCAATATCGTTTTTAGCAGCTCCTGCACGGAAGATACCGCGGTGCTCGGCCATCTCCTCGGCTTTCTTTTTACCCATTGCGCGGCGCAAAAGGTCAGCGCCGCCAAGCGAGTAGCCACCCAATATCTGCGCCGTTTGCATGACCTGCTCTTGGTAGACCATGATGCCGTAGGTCTCGCTCAGCATCTCCTCAACCAACGGGTGCGGATACTCAATGGCTTCACGGCCATGCTTGCGCGCTACAAAGCTAGGTATCAGGTCCATAGGGCCAGGACGGTACAACGCGTTCAGCGCAATCAGATCTTCCAGGCGTGTTGGGCGTGCGTCTTTCAGCATGCGCTGCATGCCGGGGCTTTCAAACTGGAACACGGCCTCGGTGTTACCGTCTGCAAACAATTTATAGGTCGCTGCGTCTTCCAGTGGGATATCTTCAAAGGCAAAGTTTTCTTGGCCTTTGTGTCTTTCGATAATGAAGTCTTTGGCGATTTCTAAAATTGTTAAAGTTGCTAAACCCAAGAAGTCGAACTTCACTAGGCCCACTGCTTCTACATCATCTTTGTCGTATTGACTGACTGCAGAATCGCTGCCGGGCTGCTGGTACAGCGGGCAAAAGTCTGTAAGTTTACCGGGCGCAATCAACACGCCCCCCGCGTGCATGCCCACATTGCGCGTCATACCTTCGAGCTTGCGCGCCATGTCGAGCAGCGTGCGCACTTCCTCTTCTTTTTCCAAACGCTCGGCGAGGATAGGCTCGGCCTTGATAGCGCCGTCAATCGTCATGTGTGTGCCTGGCTTGTTAGGAATCAGCTTACTAATGCCGTCACAAAAGGTGTAGCTCATGTCCATCACGCGGCCCACGTCGCGGATAGCAGCCCGTGCTGCCATGGTGCCAAAGGTAACAATCTGGCTCACAGCCTCTTTGCCGTATTTGGCTTTCACATAGTCAATCACACGATCACGGTTAGCTTGGCAAAAGTCAATATCAAAGTCGGGCATGGACACCCGCTGAGGGTTCAAAAATCGCTCGAACAGCAGGTTGTATTGCAGTGGGTCAAGGTCGGTAATTTTCAGCGAGTACGCCACCAGCGAGCCAGCGCCTGAGCCGCGGCCTGGGCCCACGGGGCAGCCGTTGGATTTAGCCCATTGAATAAAGTCGCCCACGATCAAAAAGTAGCCCGGAAAGCCCATCTTCAAAATCGTATTGATTTCAAACTCTAGTCGCTCAGCGTAACGCGGCATCTCAGTGGCACGCACCGCCTCGTCGCGGTACAAATGCAGCATGCGTTCTTTGAGACCTTCGTGTGACAAATAGCGAAAATACTCTTCGGGCGACATACGCTGCCCGTTTACCTCAGGCGTCGGAAAGTCAGGCAGTTTGGGTTTGTCCAGCTCAATGGTAATGCTGCAGCGCTTGGCAATCTCGGCTGTGTTAGCAAGGGCACTGGGCAAGTCGGCAAAGAGTGCCTGCATTTGCGCAGGTGATTTGAAATATTGCTCACGAGTGAACTTACGCACGCGGCGCGCGTTGCCCAAAATTTCACCCTCGGCAATACATACCCGCGCCTCATGCGCTTCGTAGTCGGTGGCGGCCAAGAACTGAATTGGGTGGGTGGCCACTACAGGCAGCTTGAACTTAGCAGCCAAAGTAGCCGCTGCTGATACGTGCGCCTCATCATCCACCCTGCCCGCACGCTGCAGCTCGATGTAGAAGCGGTGGGTAAACATGGAGGCCAATTGCATGGCCACATCGCCCGCGCGCTGCGCATCACCTTGTACCAGTGCTTGGCCCACTGGCCCTGCCTGCGCACCGCTGAGCATGATGAGACCCGCGTTAAGGTCCTTGAGCCAATCTAGCTTGACAACACCATTTGCGCGCACTACGTTTTGGGTCCACGCGCGGGCCAGCAGCTCACTTAGGTTCAAATAACCTTGCTTGTTTTGCACCAGCAACACAACGCGTGACAGTACAGCCTCTTTACCGGCGTCAGCGCTGCCCAAACCTTCTAGCCAGACCTCTGCGCCTAATATCGGTTTCAAGCCATTGCTACGCGCACCTTTGTAAAACTTCACTGCGCCAAACAGATTGTTTAAATCCGTTACAGCGAGTGCGCCTTGACCGTACTGCGTTGCGGCTTTCACAGCCTCATCTATTCGAACGGTGCCATCAACTACTGAGAACTCTGTGTGCAAGCGAAGGTGAATATACATAGCCTCATTCTATCGGGCTGAGCCGTGCCCCAAGCCGACAAAAGCACGAATACGTTTAGAAAATTACAACAGCGCAATACGTTTGTTGGCGCCCAGTTCGCGTACTGCTTGCTCTAGGCTCAGCAAGCTGTCTTTCAGACCGTCACTGCTTAGCGAAGTATTGACACCAGCCATGCGCAGGCCCACCCGGTCAGCCCAGCCTTGGGTGTCGATTTTGCGCGCGCAGCTACTCAGCACTAAGGTTAGCAAAGCGTCATTTTTTGTTTTAGCAAGTTTGTCGTCTAAACACGCAGCGCCAAATTTGCTATTGCTCAACCGTGCAATTTGCCAGTCTTCGCCCAGCACTTTTTGCAACACGGCGGCAAAACGTACCAAATCGCGTTGCCAAACAATATAGCCATCCTCATGCCTAAAGTTGTCTAATTCAGTGAGGTTAAAGTACAGCAACTGCGCAGCGCTAATATTTGCTTGCTGACGTACAGCCATAGTGTCTACTGCGCGCTCAAAACCTTCGTAGGATAACAAGGCGGTCAACGGGTCCCGAAAACGGGTAACCTCAGCGCGAGCTTGCACAGTACGGCCAGAACGTTCTTTCATAACCAGCACGTGGCGCAACATCAGGCTGCTACCAATCAGGGTGAGCGCCATGACAGAAGCGAAAAAATCCATGCCGCCGATGAGTAAAGTGCCCCGTCCCACCACAAAGGTACACAAAATAAATGGCAATGTAGCAAAGACGATCCAGCGGGCATAACGGTCACCTAGCAGCCAGTTACGCCCGCCCAACACCAGTAATGTGACAATGGCTATTGCAGCACTGCCAGAGGCCACGGCAAGACGCCACACGCCGGTCAGCAGCACTAACTGCACCACGCCAAGCGTTAAAATCGCAATGGCTAATGCATAACCAAAACTACGCCATTTTCGGCCCAACATAGTGCGGTCTAACGCACTAAGCCCCGCACTGACGATACTGGCACTGATAAGCGACGCGACAAATGGCTTGGACGCATCGTTAAACATCGGCCACTGCGGCGTAAACCAAATAGCAGCGTAACCCGTAATCAACGCGGTACCGAAGGTTACGCATGCGCAATACATCATTAAATGCAATGCTGCAGCGTTTCGGTACACCAAAAATAGCAGCACATTCACCAGCAGTACCATCATGCTAGCGCCAATCAGCAAACCTGCGGTATTGGCCTGCAGCAGGCGCCGCTCGCGCGATTCATTGTCAGAATGCAGCATGACTGCTACCCGCGCATTACCGGCGTTTTGCATCACCACAATCAAGTCCATCTGCAGTTGCTGCTCTTCAAAATGCAGCACAAAAGTAGCAAATTGGCCCACCACAGGCCAGCTGGACAGTGCCACCGTGTCGCCAGCTTGCGCAGTTTTCCATGCACCGCCCGGGCTACGCCAAAACAGCTGAACTAGATCCATTCGTACTAAAGGCACCTCTAAGGTATAAATACTGTGCTCATTTGCTTTAAGCGTGAATTTTGCCGCTGTGCGTTGTTCGGCTGTTACAAACCACTCGCCTTGGTTTGTCGCAGGCCGCAAGGCAGAAGGTTCTGGATCAGACTGCCAAATCGTGTCGGGATTTAATGCTGGCTGCGAGGGTAGAGTAAAACTAGCTACGACATCAGACAACACTAAAGTACGGGAGGGCGCTTGCACCACGGAAGGCTGAGCCCATGCAAGCTGCGCACCCAGCGCCATCCAAGTTGCGAAAATAGCTATGACACGAATCAATGAATGGTGCATAAACCTTGAATAGACCTTGCATAAAACAAATGAAATCCTATTATGAAGTTTCTGCAAAAGCAGCAAGAGATTTTCTTACGACATATCCGAAGATTTTCTTAGCTAAAAATAGTCTAAAAGTAGTAAGTTAGAGTTTTGAAATTTAATCTATTTGCTATAAAATTAGTAGCTGTTTGAGTAATAAATACTTGGACTACAGCCCTAAAAGGCTCCAAAATTGTCAAATATAGTGCACCGCGATGATTTCATAGTGTTTTTCACCACCAGGAGCTTGCACCACAGCGG
>JANOSN010000366.1:0-1623 GCA_031415895.1 Polaromonas sp.
GGATTTGCCTTCAACCAAGATGCGGGTGGTGGTGCCCACCAGCTCATTACTGATGCGGTCGGTGCTGTCGTCGATGACTTTTTGCAGGTGTTGCAGGCGTTTTAGTTTGACGTCGTGGGTTGTATCGTCGTGCAGGTTGGCGGCGGGCGTGCCGGGCCGGGGGCTGTAGATGAAGCTAAAACTGTTGTCATAGCCTACGTCGTCAATCAGCTTCATCATTTTGTTGAAGTCGTCTTCGGTCTCGCCGGGGAAGCCGACAATAAAGTCGCTGCTCATGCGCATGCCGGGGCGGATGGCGCGCAGTTTGCGGATGGTGCTTTTGTACTCTAGTGACGTGTAGCCGCGTTTCATAGCGGCTAGTATTTTGTCGCTGCCGTGTTGCACGGGCAGGTGCAAATGGTTGACCAGCTGGGGCACTTTGTCGTACACGTCGATCAGCGCTTGGGTAAATTCGTTGGGGTGGCTGGTGGTGTAGCGGATGCGCTCAATACCGGGGATGTCGGCAACGTATTCGATGAGGGTGGCAAAGTCGCAAATCTCGGATGTATTACCCATCACACCGCGATAAGCATTCACGTTTTGGCCCAAGAGAGAAATTTCTTTCACGCCTTGGTCTACCAAACCGGCCACTTCGACCAGCACGTCTTCTAGCGGGCGGTTGACCTCTTCGCCGCGGGTGTAGGGCACCACGCAGTAGCTGCAGTATTTGCTGCAGCCTTCCATGATGCTCACATAGGCGCTGGCACCTTCTACGCGGGCCAGCGGCATGTTGTCGAACTTTTCAATTTCGGGAAAGCTGATGTCGACCTGGGGGCGTTTTTCACGGTCACGCTTGGCCAATAGCTCGGGCAGACGGTGTAGGGTTTGCGGGCCAAACACTACGTCTACATACGGCGCGCGGGCGATGATGGCTGCGCCTTCTTGGCTGGCTACACAGCCGCCTACACCGATTTTTACGCCCTTTTTCTTCAGGTGTTTGACGCGACCTAAATCGCTAAACACTTTTTCTTGCGCCTTCTCGCGCACTGAACAAGTATTGAACAAAATCAGGTCAGCTTCTTCTACGTTTAGCGTTTTTTCGTAGCCTTCGGCAGCGTGCAGCACGTCGCTCATTTTGTCCGAGTCGTACTCGTTCATTTGGCAGCCAAAGGTTTTGATAAAGACTTTTTTAGACATGGTGATGATCTCGTTAATGCTATAAATTTAATAGCTGCTTAAGCAATAAATACTTGGACTACAAGGCGATTTGATAGGTAAATAGTGCTTTTAATGCACTGCGCTGGCTGATTTGTTATCTAGACCAACTACACACGGCGATGTGTCCAAAAACTACCAGCTATGCAGCCGGTTTAGGCTGCAGCGCAACTGTTGTTTGCAGCGCGCCGTTTGTGCTTATTGCTTGAACTTGGGCAGCTGGTTAAACGGCGTTTTGCCGTCGTCGGTTTTAGGCTTATCGCCTTCAGAGCCAAATACAAAATTGCGCTCAGGTGTGGCGGTTTTGATTTTTTGCTGCGCTTCTAGCTCAGTCAGCACCCACACTTGGTGGATATTGCCAAACGCGTCACGCGTAAAGTTAACCACATAGCGCTGCCCTGCCATAGCACCCGACATGACCAGCATGTT
>JANOSN010000367.1:0-5496 GCA_031415895.1 Polaromonas sp.
TCCCGTTCTCTCTGAGCTTGTCGAAGCCTTAGCGAACCCTTCGACAAGCTCAGGGCGAACGGAGTAAAGCGAACAGTATTGGGAGCGTATCGATGCAAAAACTGTAGCGAGGTGCGGCCCACCATGTACAGATGACTATCACTTGGCGCGCATGTTCGCAGAAGTTTTTGCAGCGATATGTCCCGCCGCCCGTCCTAGGTAAACAACAAAAAATGCATTGTCACAGGGGAGTTAAACCAAATTAGGTAAATCAAAACGCTATAAATTAAATAGCAAAGTAAGTAACAAATACTTGGACTACAAGCGTATTTGATTGGTAAAAAGTTAAATTTATCAGCCAAATGGTCTTAAGTTACCAACAGATAACGAGGGTTGTTTCTATGCATAGGAAAGCACTTATGTAATTAAATTACATCGACGCAGTGGTAGACGCTGGCGCGCAGGCCTTTGCGCTGTACTACAACGTAAACGGCACCAACGGCTACAAAGGTTTGCTGATTACGCGCGCTGACAGCGGTATCACCACGCTTGATCAGGCACTTTCCTAACCTAGATACGTTGTGGGGCAAAAATGTAGACGTGGCGGTGAACAACAGCACCGACTTGGCAGTTTTTCAGGCGCGCATACCAGGCGCTAAAGAAGGCATCCGCGTACTGTGGGAGTCCCCTTTGGTGCCTAAAGATGTTTTGATGGTGCGCAAAGACGCGCCAGAGGCCGTCAAGGCGTTAGTCAAAGCGATATTTTCGAACTACGGTAAAAACTTTGAGGCAGAACGTGAGCAGCTTAAAAAGCCAGCGGCATCGCCCATTTTGTACCAGCTACCAACCAGTTACTAGAACCCGTGTCAGAGTTTAAATTTGCAACTGAGCGCGCAGGAGTGCAAGCATCAGCTGCGCCCGCAGACGAGAAGGCCAAACAACTGGTGCGTATTGACGAGCGCACTGCAGCTTTTAAAGCTAGCCTGCATCTGTAACGTTTTTTCATTTGCAACAGCGTTTAGAACTAAAAAGAAACTTTTAACAACGTGTGCTTCTTTAATAGTTTTCTATTTATCTGCTGTATGTTGCCTGACGACAAGCCACACCATCGTCCTACAAACTATTTGCTAAGAACAATCTAATATGAAAAAAAGGCAAAACCGTTTGTCTTCATTCAATCATGGATTATTAAATGGCAAAGATTACCAAAAACCTTAAATCTATTCCTGATCTGGAAAAGATTAAATTGGCGCATACACAAAATCTGGCCCAGCTCGTTTCGCATAATCTAATAAAAGATAAAGAGTATGGTTATGCCAACGCTGTTTCACCTGCTAAGGGCTCAACTGTAAATTCAGAATCTAAGCTGGTGTCATCCAGCACGGTATCAGAAGAAACTACCAACCCTAAAGTGGGCACAGCTGGTACACAGGGCGTCAACGCTTTAATTGATTCCCTGGACCGGGTACGAGTCGATTCGACCGGACGCACTTTAACAACTAACCATGGTGTTGCGATTGCCGACAACCAAAATTCTTTGAAGGCGGGTGTGCGCGGACCTGCATTGTTAGAAGACTTTATTCTTAGAGAAAAAATTACGCATTTTGACCACGAACGCATACCAGAGCGCATCGTCCACGCCAGAGGATCAGCAGCACATGGATTTTTTGAATGCTATGCCCCGCTTGATGAGTACACCAAAGCAGCTCCATTTACAAAACAGGGCAAGGTCACACCAGTTTTCGTACGCTTTTCGACAGTGGCAGGCGAGCGAGGTTCAAAAGATACCGCACGAGATGTACGCGGTTTTGCTGTCAAGTTCTATACGGATGAAGGCAACTGGGACTTAGTGGGCAACAATATGCCTGTATTTTTTATTCAAGACGCTATTAAGTTTCCTGATCTGGTTCATGCAGTTAAACCTGAGCCTCACAACCAAATGCCCCAAGCGGCTAGTGCCCACGATACTTTTTGGGATTTTGCATCACTGATGCCAGAGTCCAGCCACATGCTTATGTGGGTGATGTCGGACCGCGGCATACCGCGTAGTTACAGTACCATGGAAGGATTTGGCGTGCACACTTTCCGCCTTGTGAACGGGGCTGGCAAGTCTGTGTTTTGTAAATTCCACTGGAACCCGAAAGCTGGCACACACTCAATGGTGTGGGACGAAGCCGTCAAGGTATCTGGGGCAGACCCTGATTTTCACCGGCGTGACTTATGGGATCGTATTGAAAGTGGCGCTTACCCAGAATGGGAGCTGGGTCTGCAAATTTTTACGGAAGAACAGGCCGAGAAATTCAGCTTTGACATACTAGATGCAACAAAGTTGATACCAGAAGAATTGGTGCCCATCATGCCAGTGGGCCGCATGGTGCTCAACCGCAATCCGGATAACTTTTTTGCTGAAACTGAGCAAGTAGCCTTCTGCACAGCGCACGTTGTGCCTGGGATAGATTTTTCTAATGATCCCCTTTTAGCTGGGCGAATTCACTCCTACATGGACACACAAATCTCAAGATTAGGTGGCCCAAACTTTCACGAAATTCCTATCAACGCCCCTCTAGCACAAGCGCATAACAACCAACGCGATGGAATGCACAGGCAAGCCATCCATAGAGGGCGCGTGGCCTATGAGCCTAATTCTTTGGCTGGAGGTTGCCCTTTTCAAGCAGGTGCAGAGCAAGGCTTCATGACATTTCCTGCGCGTCAGCAAGCTGACCAAGAGCAGGCCAAAGTACGTGGAAAACCAGAAAAATTTGCTGACCACTACACCCAGGCTACTCTGTTCTATGATAGCCAAACACCGATAGAAAAGGTGCACATTGCAGCGGCCTTTCGCTTTGAATTGAGCAAGCTCACTGTGCCGGCCATTCGCCTGCGCGTGGTCTCGTCATTGCGCAACGTATCTGAAGAACTAGCTGGCAAAGTAGCTGAGGGTTTGGGTATCAGCCCTATGCCAGCACCCATGCCACGTGCACTGGCCAAGCCTGCCAAGCCTGAGCTAAAACAAGCCGCCTCACTATCGTTGACGGCACGCCCGGGTGATGGTTCTATCAAAGGGCTGAAGGTAGCTTTACTAATTGCTAACGGCGTTGTTGCTAAGTCCATAGTACAGGTGCGTGATGCATTGGCAGCACAAGGTGCAGTAGCCAAGCTTATTGGCCCGCGCATAGGCGCCACATCCACATCTGATGCTGGTGATCTAGTGGCCGATGCATCGCTTGAGAACGAACCAGGATTTTTATTTGATGCCTTGGTCTTGCCCGATGGCGAGAAAGCTATCAACATTCTGGCCCAGCACCCGCAGACTATGGACTTTATAAAAGACCAATATTTACACTACAAAAGTATTTTAGTTTTGGGATCAAGCAAAAAGCTGCTGGACAAAGTAGGTATTGACTACGAAACCACAAACGAGACCGAGCACCATGGACTTATCGTGCGTCCTGCAAATAAAGCTGATGAGGCAATCAAAACGTTTATTTCTGCGCTTGCTGTGCAAAGACATTGGCACAGAAACGCTGTTCTGCAATAAATTGAATACCTTATTTTTTTGAAAATGGTTACGACAATATGGAAGCTAGTGTCCAGAAAGCCCTCAACTCAATTTGACTTAGTGATCCACGTTAGTCGTCACATATCCAATATGTGATTCAAATAAAAGCGATCATTCAGCAATTTTGATACATGCCATGCTATGCCTTCGTCAAAAGCCCTTGCATCTTCCCTACTTACCAGACACCCGTTGCTAGTAAAGTCAAAGCGCGCAGGCTATTCTTTTAGCCAGATGCGGTTCAACTGAGGCTGAATATTGGATGAAGTCGCATGATAATTCTTCTGCAGAATCTGTAGACAACAAAGCACTAATTTTCTTGCTTGTCATAGTTTCGCTTGGAATGGGGTGGATATTACTGCCGTTTTACGGCGTAATCATGTGGGGCAGTATTGCTGCACTGCTTTTTGCGCCTTGGTACCGGTGGCTGTTACCTAAGTTTAAAAAACGATCCACGTTAGCTGCATTGGTTACCTTGGCAGCGGTTGTAGTAATTGTAATTTTGCCTTTGGTGATGATTACTGCCGCGCTGGCCCGCGAAGCAGCTTCGGTGTACCAGCGGATCGAATCTGGGCAATTGAATATCGTTGGCTATTTTCAAACCGTGTTCAACTTACTGCCCGCTTGGATTACAGATGTGTTGAGCAGTGCGGGATTATCAGATTTTGATTCATTACAAAAGAAAATTACGAGTTTGCTGCTGCAAGGCAGTCAGTTTATAGCCACGCAAGCATTGAGTATTGGTCAGAATACGTTCCAGTTTTTGACCAGCATTTTCATTACTTTGTACTTGGCATTTTTTTTGATACGTGATGGTCAACGGGTCGCGCGAGCTATCCGAGGCGCCATACCACTGGCTCCCAAACATAAGAATGAACTCATTGCCAAATTTGCTACGGTGATCAGAGCAACGGTCAAAGGCAACTTAGTAGTTGCGCTGATACAAGGCGTACTGGGTGGTCTTGCATTTTGGTTTCTTGGTGTTGGTGCGGCCGTTTTGTGGGCGGTATTAATGGCCTTTTTGTCCCTGCTACCTGCGGTGGGTGCCGCGTTGGTCTGGCTTCCTGTCGCCGTGTACTTTTTTATCACTGGTAGTATTTGGCAAGGCATAGCCTTGATCGCGTGGGGCGTATTGGTGATAGGTTTAGTAGACAATCTACTTCGTCCTTTGTTAGTAGGTAAAGATACCCAGATGCCTGATTACGTGGTGATGATCACCACGCTGGGGGGTATGACAGTATTTGGGATCAACGGTTTTGTTTTAGGGCCTGCTATAGCGGCTATGTTCATTGCTGTTTGGCATATTTACAGCGCCACAACGGAGGATCAAAGCAATGGCACCACCAGCAATTAAACCAGGTCATAGGATGCAGTCATTTGCATAAAGCTATCAAGAAGTACATCTGGTCGGGCGCAAATTACCTTTTCCATGACTTCAGGGGCGCACTCCATAGGGTAACCGGCACGCCAGTTAGAAAACTTGCGCATTCCCTCCGTGGTTTCTAAATAAATGACTTTAAAGTCAGTATTACGACAGTCATTTCTTATGTTTGCAATTAATACGCTTACTTGGTATGGTTCACCTTCTATCGACTGACAAAAGTGGTGACCATCAAATAGCAAAACTCCAGTGATCCCAAAATTCAAGTTTCTGGATCTTGAGCTACGAATAATGGCCGACACCTCGCTAATCAACGTAGATGGGCTCAAAGTGCTGGTGTAGACGAGTTGTGATATTTTTGGCATACAAAAATAGGTTTGGATTTTGAGAATCCTCACGATACCTACTTGTATGGCGCGCAACAATGTACTAAGACATGTATTGGCATAAATGCAACTGTACGATGTCTGCAAAAAAGGATACCAAAAGTATGACTTCTGACGTGCCATGCTCACAATGCCCTCTGCGCAAGACCCATGCGTTTTCAACGGTCGATTCAAAAGAATTGGAATTCATTCAG
>JANOSN010000368.1:0-4790 GCA_031415895.1 Polaromonas sp.
TTTGGTGGGCTGGCTGTCCGACAGATCAGAGGTTTTATGGCGGTTGATCATGTCTTGGTAGCGGTTAAACATAAACA
Source organism: Polaromonas sp. (assembly GCA_031415895.1). GTDB lineage: Bacteria > Pseudomonadota > Gammaproteobacteria > Burkholderiales > Burkholderiaceae_C > JAAFIP01. Next base: position 78 of record JANOSN010000368.1, read on the forward strand.
TAAACTGGTCGCGTATTTCAGGTGTGCGGCAGCGCTCAGCCACAATCTTTTCACCACCGGTGATCTCAGACGTTTCGCCAAACACCAGGTAGTTGCCTTGCTCGTACAGCTTGTCGAAAGCATTGCCCACGGTGGGGTTAGCGCCGCAGCCGCTGGTGGTGTCAGATTCGCCACACTTGGTGGATACCCACAGCTCACTCAAAGGGCACACTTCGCGCTGCTTCTCGCTGGCCCATTGCACATATTCACGGGCCATTTTGCTGGCCTTCATGATGGTTTCATGGTCGCCATGGCCTTCAATACCAAAGCCGCACACTGGCTTGCCGGTGGCAGCAATGCCGTCAACTACTTTTTTGGTCCAACTGTCTTCAATGCCTATGACGACAACTGCAGCCACGTTAGGGTTGCAGCCCGTTCCGATCAGCGTGCGAAAGTGCAAGTCAAGGTCAGCGCCAAATTGCAAGCGACCATACGGGTGCGGAATCGCCAGCGCACCTTTAATGTTGTGCGCAACCGCTTCGGCCGCAGCATTAGACAAATCGTCCAGCGGCAAAATAATGACGTGATTGCGCACGCCCACGCGGCCGTTTTCACGGCGATAACCTTGGAAAGTGGTGTTTTTATCGATGACGCTCATAGCAATGCTCCAGGAAGAAGTGTCTGTTCAAGCAACCGTCGCAGATCTGGCTTAGCCAGTCAGCTGACGGTGCCCCCTAGCAGGGGGAGGCGGCGCAGCCGCACGGGGGTGTTCGTTAGCTACCAACGTTTAGTTTTAATGTTGTGGACGTGAGCGTGCTCACCCGCTTTTATATTGGCAACCACTTTGCCCATGTCGATGCCGTATTTCCACACGGTGTCGCCTGTATTCATGTCTTTGAGTGCCACTTTGTGGCCGATCGGAATGTCTTGTTTGGCGGTGACGTTGATAGTTTTATCCTCGTCCATGATCCAGCCGGTCATGGACGTGCCTGCTTTTAAGCCTTCAACTACCACCACCGCAACGGTGTCTTTGGCATCGTGCAATACAAAATGAATCATTGCTGCTCCGTTTGATTAAATTATTCAAGAGCTCAGTTTAACGCGCCCACGGATTGCGTCAATTAAGTCATACATATGACCTAGACGAATATTATTTACTTAATTACACTGCGCAATGTGACACTACCTCATTCATCTACCTCCAAACCGGCGGCTGCGCGCAAAGCCAGTGTGCAGCCACCAGTTGCAACCCAACCCGTATTGCTAGCACCGATTGTCGCCACGGGCAGCACACCGCTGTACCGTTTGGCCAAGAGTGCTTTGCTGCGCTTGCTCGAATCTGGGCAATTCGCACCGGGACAGACCCTGCCCAATGAAACCCAATTGGCCAGCGCCTTGCAGGTGAGCATGGGCACGCTGCGCAAAGCAGTAGATGAGCTGGTGCACGAACACATCTTGGTGCGCCGCCAAGGCAAAGGCACTTTTGTAGCCCTGCACAGCAGTGATCGGTTTTTGTTCCAATTTTTTCATGTAGAGCCACGGCCCGACCCGCAAGATATGCGGGCAGTGATGCCTAAAGAGTACCCCGTGGTGGACAACGTGGCTTTTACCAGCGCCAAGGCCACTGAAGATGAAGCCTATGCCCTGCGTCTGCGCACTGGTGACAAGGTGCTGCGCATCGACAACCGTCTAAGTTTGGCAGGCAAGGCGATCGTGCATGACCGCATCGTGATCTCGGCGCAATTGTTTAACGGGCTGACAGAGCAGCGTTTTGTGCAGCGCCCCAGCACTGTCTATAACCTGTACCAAACTGATCACGGCATCACCGTACTACGCGCCCAAGAGCGTGCCCGCGCAGCCGCCGCCAGCCCCGACACAGCGCGCGTGCTGGGCTTGCGCGCTGGCACCCCCGTGCTAGAGGTATACCGCGTGGCCACCACATTTGGCGACAAACCTGTGGAGCTACGCATCTCCAGTATTGACACGCGACAGCATGACTATGTGAGTGTGTTGGCACAGCAGATTTAGCTTCCAAAATTCCTTATTGCTATATTATCAATAGCAAACTATGTAATAAATACTTGGACTATAAGCACTTTTAATTGGTAAAAGTGCTAAAAACGCCATTACAGCATCTGCAGCTCACGTGCGGCGCTTTCCGGGCTTACTTTGTCAATGGCAGGCGGGCTCTTGCATCTAAACCTGTCACGCGTGCTTGCTGGGCGCGATTGTCTAGGCTGATAGCACCACCCAAGGCGTTGACTATTTCTAAACATATCGCCAAGCCTAGACCCGAACCCGAAGAAGCTGTGCCTGCTGAGAAGGGTTGAAACAAACGTTTTTGTAAATCTGCGTCGATTCCCGCGCCGTGGACAGACACCACCAGCTCAGCCGTGGTCGTGTCAGCTACCAAACGCAGGCTCAGCTCTGCACCAACGGGTGAATGTTTGATCGCGTTGTGCAGCAGGTTGCGCGTCAGCTCGCGCAGCATCCAGTCATGGGCACGCACTGGGGCGCTGTGGGTTTGGATGCCAAAGTCCAGGTCTTTATCGGCTATCAAAGGGGCCATCTCTAATGCCAGCTCGCGCACAACGTCTGCCCACTCAGTTACCGGGGCGTCCCCTTGCTGCCTAAGCTGCTCTACCTTAGCCAAAGACAACATTTGGTTAGCTAGCGCAGTAGCACGCTCCACTGTTACATTGATTTCTTGTAAGGCTTGCAGTGGGGGTACATCGCCACGCAAGGCCGATTGGGTTTGGGTTTTAAGCACGGCCAGCGGCGTACGCAGCTGGTGGGCTGTGTCGCGCACAAAACGTTTTTGGTGTTGCAGCAAATGGTCTAGCCGCTGCATCAGCTGGTTGGTAGCCGCCACCAAAGGCTGCAGCTCTCGGGGCGCGCGTTCGGTGTGTAAGGGGCTTAGGTCGTTGTCGGCACGGGCGCTGATCTCCTCACTCAGCGCGCGCACAGGCTGCATGGCGCGGCGCACCACCCAGGCCACCACTGCGCCTATCACCAGTACCAGCAGGCCTTGTCGCCATAACGTACTGAGCAATAAATCGCGCGCCAAGGTTTGGCGCAGCTCTAGAGTTTCAGCCACTTGCACTGTGGCCATACCGTTGCCTTGCAGGCCGGCTACAGGCTGCAGCAGCACGGCCACGCGCACCGGTGTGCCCTGCACCACATCGTCATAAAAATCTACCAGTGCAGCGTAGGGCGGCTGGTCTGCAATGCGGCCAGTCCAGGGTTTAAGCACATCAAAACCAGATACCAGCTCGCCTTGAAAACCTGTGACGCGGTAGAACATGCGGCTGCGGTTGTCGGCCTCAAAAGCCTCCAGCGCTGAGTAAGGCACGCGTGAGACTACTTTTAAGATCTTTTCTTGGCTCTGCACCTCTAGCAGCTCACCGATGGTTTTGGCAGACGCTAGCAGCGTACGGTCATAGGCCAAGTTGGCCGATGCCAGGGCTTGCGTATACAAACTAAAGGTGTTGAGCACCACGAACAGCAGCATGGGCAGCAATATGCCTGCTAACAAATAGCGTGTCAGCGAGGCAGTGGGCGCAACAGATGCATCTGTTGGTGGCAGATCGCGCATTAGCTCTCCACTTTAAGTAAGTAGCCCAAGCCTCGCAGGGTCACCAGCTTCGCGCCCGTATTCAACAGCTTTTTGCGCAGCCGGTAGGCCACTACTTCAATGGCTTCGTATTGCACATCTTGCGCGCCTGGAAACACGCGGGCAAACAGCTTTTCTTTGGTTACGGCCTGGCCTAGCCTTTCAAACAACCCAGCCAGCAGCGCGGCCTCTCGCGTGCTCAAGTCCATTGGCGTATCGTGAAGGTAAAAAGCGCCACTGCTTTTGTCCATACTGAGCTTGCCAGCGCTGCGTCGGGCCGTGGCTGTGTCTGCGCTAGTAGATAACTCGGTTTTGCGCCCTGCGGCGCGTACCAGCGCGCGCACTCTGGCCTCTAGCTCGTCTAAGTCAAAAGGTTTGGGCAAATAATCGTCGGCCCCTGTGTTCAGCCCCAACACGCGGTCGCCCACCGTGCCGCGCGCTGTCAAGATCAGCACCGGCGTGGTCAGGCCCTGCGCACGCGCATCGGCCAGCACCTGCAGGCCGTCACGGCCAGGCAAACTTAAATCTAGCAGCACAATATCTGCATCTGCATTGCGCCAGGCCTGTAGCGCGTCTAGCCCATTAGCACAGGTGTCTACGCGCATGCCCTTGTTTGCCAAGGCGCGTGCCAGCGTCGTGCGCATCGCCTCGTTGTCTTCAATCAGCAAAACCTTCATACCCTATAGCCTAGCACTTTCCCTAGGTTGTTTTGACAGGCAAACGACAGCCACATAGCAGATCATCCATCTAACCCTTTTTTTACAGGAGCGCATTATGCGTCGCAACGACTTTATCAAATCCATCGCAGCCTTGGCTGCCTCCGGTGCTTTGCCTATGGCAGCCCAAGCAGCTACTAATTTGAAGATGATGATTCCAGCCAACCCCGGTGGGGGCTGGGACAGCACCGGCCGCGCTTTGGGCAAAGCCCTGCAAGACGCGGGCGTTGCAGCCAGCGTCGCCTACGACAACAAGGGCGGCGCAGCGGGCGCATTGGGCCTGGCCCAGTTCGTCAATGGCAGCAAGGGTGACCCCAACGCCCTGATGGTGATGGGCGCGGTCATGCTGGGCGGCATCATCACCGGCAAACCACCGGTTTCACTTAGCCAGGCGACACCGATTGC
>JANOSN010000369.1:0-1531 GCA_031415895.1 Polaromonas sp.
GGCTGGGTGTTGGTGCCGCTGGGCGCGCGTGAGGCAACCTCTAGCAAGTTTTGCAGCACATCTTTAGGCACGGCCTTGGGTAAAAAAGCGCGGTTACTGTAGCGGCTAAGCATGGCTGCGTCAACGCTGGCGCGGTCGGCCACTGTGGTGCTGGTTTGGGGGGTGGGTAGCAGGTCAGTCAATTTCAAAACAAAAATCTCCAAGTAAATACGGTGGTTGGTTTAGTGCCAGCTTAGTGCCAGCTTAGACAGTTGGCTAAGAAGGTACGTCCATCAGCGCGTGTAGCGCAGCTTTTAAATTGTCGGGCAAAGGCACGCTTTTGCGGGTCACGCGGTCGACAAGCACATGCACAAAATGCCCTGCAGCGTTAGACAGTGGCGCGTCATCGGCAAATATGCCCACCTCATAGCGCACACTGCTGCGCCCCAAGTGCGCCACACGCAGCCCAGCTGTGATGGCTTGAGGGAAAGCTACTGGTGCAAAAAAATCACACTGCGTTTGCACCACCAGTCCTATGGTGCGGCCGTGGTGCATGTCTAGCACGCCCTGCGCTATCAAATAACCGTTGACTGCGGTGTCAAACCAGCTGTAGTAAACGACATTGTTCACATGGCCATACACATCGTTATCAGCCCAGCGGGTGCTGATGGGCATGAACACTTTGTAGGCCTGGCGTGGCTGGGGATTAGGTCGCGGCTGCGCTGTGCCAGACATGCTTAAATCGGTCATTTGATGGTAAAAACAGGCTGTAGTCCAAGTATTTATTGCTTAAGTAGCTACAAATTTAATAGCGTTTTACGTGGAGTGTGGCGTAGCCACCTCCGCCCGGCTAGCCTTCCATGCACCAAACAGCGTAATCAAACCGGGCACGATGATCAGCGCCCAAATGATTTTGGACAAATTGGCCTGCACCCACGGCAGATTGCCAAAAAAGTAGCCTGCCAGGCACAACCCCACCACCCAAATCACCGCACCCACTACGTTGTACATGGTGAACTTGCTGCGCGTCATCTCGGCTACGCCCGCTACGAAGGGCACAAAGGTGCGAATAAACGGCATGAAACGGGCCAAGATGATGGTGACGCCGCCATAGGTTTCATAAAACGTATGGGCTTTGTTAAACGCCTTTTTGTTAAAAAACTTCGAGTCTTCCCACTGAAACACTTTGGGGCCAAAGTAGCGGCAAATCATGTAATTGCACTGGTCGCCCATAATGGCGGCGGCCAGCAGCACGCCTATGGCAATGGGCAGGCTGATCAGGCCAATGCCGCACAGTGCGCCGGTGATAAACAGCAGCGAGTCACCGGGCAAAAACGGCATGACCACTACACCAGTTTCGGTAAACACGATGACGAATAGCAGCACATACACCCAAGCACCGTAGGTGGTGACGAAGTTTTTAAGGTGCACGTCAACGTGCAAGATGAAGTCGAGAAGAAAGATAAATAGTTCCATGGGGCACATTATTACAGGTGCTACACGGGTCTATGCCGGGCATGCGCAGCGCCTCTACAATCAAGGCGTGAACGCC
>JANOSN010000370.1:0-1101 GCA_031415895.1 Polaromonas sp.
TTTGCCCACGCCACCTGGTTTTATCTAGCCCGCAGCTTGCCGCCGATTGCATCGACCCTGAGCGTGATGATGATTCCGGTGCTGGGGCTGTTTAGCGGGGCGTGGGCACTGGGAGAGGTGCTGTACTGGCAGGACTGGGCGGCTATGGGGCTGATGGTGGTGGCGATTGGGTCTGTGCTGTGGCCTCGGCGTGTGTAGCGCTTACTGTCTCGTTGTTTTAGATGGTTGGTTCGTGCACGTTTTGTTTGAACTTTTTGGTGCTTCGGGCGAGATGGCGTATGCCCAACGCGCTCATACTGGAGTACCAGAAATCGCGCATCAGGCACACGCCATCTCACCTGTACACATGGTTGCGCGCTACAGGTATTGAACACGTAGTCTGTGACGAAACTACGCCGATCGGGAAACCTCAGATCGAAATCCCCGGCCAGATAGCCTTAAACAACTTGCAAAGTTTCCATAGCCAGCATCAGATCTGCCCACGCCTTAGCCTTGTCAGGCAAGTTACGCAGCAAATACGCCGGGTGGTACGTGACGATGACGGGGGTTTTCGCGGCATCTGCGGGCATGGTGTGTACACGGCCACGCAGCTTGCCCAAAGGCTCGCTGCTGCCTAGCAGTGACTGCACTGCAAACCGGCCCATAGCGAGAATGATTTTGGGTTGCAGTAGCTCGATCTGGCGCAGTAAATACGGCTGGCACATGGCAACTTCTTCCGCGCTAGGGTTGCGGTTAGCGGGTGGGCGGCACTTTAGAACGTTGGCAATAAACACATTGCTGTGGCGACCCAGTGGCTGGCCGCCCACCACCATGGCGCGCAACATGTTGTCTAGCAGCTTGCCTGCTTGGCCCACAAAAGGTTCGCCTTGAATGTCTTCGTTCTCGCCCGGTGCTTCGCCTACTATCAGCCAGTCTGCGCGTGGTGCCAGTGTGGGCTCGGTGCTGGGCTGACCTACGCCAAACACGGTGTTTTTGCGGCTTTCGCACAGGCTGCAGGCTTGGCAGCTTTGCACTGCGGTTTGTAGCTGCTGCCAGTCCATTTGCGCGATGCCACTGGGCAGTGGGGCGCGTGCCACTGCGGATGCGGGCTGGGTTGCAGAT
>JANOSN010000371.1:0-6020 GCA_031415895.1 Polaromonas sp.
TTTTTCATTTCTTATTTTTCATTTCTTATTTTTTAACTTTTTATTCTTTAATTTTGTATTCCTTTCGCGTCCTTCGCGCAACCTTCGCGCCCTTCGCGTCCGGTATTTATTCTTAAGATATAAACATTATGACAACCCAAGAACTCCCACTGTTTGAAGTTTTCACCCGCAGCAAGCAGGGCCTAGAGCATAAGCATTGCGGTAGCTTGCATGCTGCTGATGCGCGGCAAGCGCTGCAGATGGCGCGCGATGTGTATACGCGGCGTATGGAGGGTGTGAGCATTTGGGTAGTGGCTAGCAAAGACATTACTGCCAGCCAGCCTGAAGACAAAGACGAGATGTTTGACCCGGCGAGCGACAAAATCTACCGTCACCCTACGTTCTATGACATTCCTGATGCTGTGGGGCATATGTGATGCACGCCCACACAGCCCATACGCCAGCGGTCAACTACATTTTGCATCTGGCCGACAACGCACTCATCCACGGGCAGCGCATTGCCCAGTGGTGCAGCCACGGCCCGGTGCTAGAAGAAGATATCGCTATGGCCAACATTGGGCTAGACCATATTGGCCAAGCGCGCATGTTGTACCAACATGCTGCAAATTTATTGACCCCCACGCTTGCCACTGCGTGTGCTGCGCTGCCCCCCGAGGGGGCTCTCGCGCCTACGGGCGGCCGTACGCCGCTCGCTATGGGCACTATCACCGAAGACAAGCTAGCGTATTTTCGCAACCCCGAGCAGTTTTTAAACTACACCATGCTGGAGCTGCCGCACCGCACGGCCTTTGCGCCTTCGGTGCAGACTGAGATGAACTATGCGGTGACCATTGCGCGCAACTTTTTATATGCATCGCTGATGAAGCTGGTGTGGGCGCAATTAGAAAGCGCCAGCGACGCGCAGCTGGCCGCCATCGCCGCCAAAAGCAGTAAAGAAGTGCGCTACCACCTGCGCCACAGCACCGACTGGATGCTGCGCTTGGGCGACGGCACGACCGAGTCGCACACACGTATGCAAGCTGCGCTGGATTACCTGATGCCGTTTACGCAAGAGTGGTTCACCGCTAGTGATTTGGAGAAACATACCATCGACATGCCCGCATTACACAGCGCATGGCAAACCACCATCACCACCGTGGTGACACAAGCCACATTAAAAATGCCTGCTGACACTGGCTACATGACACGCGGCAAGCATGGCCAACACTCTGAACATTTGACCTACCTACTGACCGAGATGCAAAGCCTAGCGCGTGCGCACCCGCAGGCATCATGGTAGACACACTGGCTGCGGTCTGGAAGCTGCTGGAGCAAGTGCCTGACCCTGAAATTCCCGTGGTCAGCATCCGCGAGCTGGGTATTTTGCGCGATGTGCGCAGCGCTGCAGATGGGCAAATCGAAGTGGTCATTACCCCCACCTATAGCGGCTGCCCGGCGATGGGCCAGATTACAGACGATGTGCAAGCGGCTTTGCAAGGCGCGGGCTTGCAAGCGCGTATCGTTACCCAGTTAGCCCCTGCGTGGACTACCGACTGGATGACTGAAGAGGCCAAAACAAAACTGCGCAACTACGGCATTGCCCCGCCGCAGTGCAGTGCGCCGTCAAGCGCTACAGATGTAGCCAATAGCAAGGTGGTGCAGTTTGCACCCACCAAAGCGCCACACCTGCACACCGCAGACAACGTGCCCTGCCCGCGCTGCAACAGCCTAAACACCACCGAGACTTCGCACTTCGCGTCTACGGCCTGCAAAGCTTTGTACAAGTGTTTAAGTTGCCTTGAACCGTTTGACTATTTCAAGCCTTACTAGGGTCTAACTGGGGCCGCACTTTGCACGATTAAACCGCATGAGCACACCACACTTTTACCCGCTGTTTGTTAAACGTATCGAAGCTTTAACAGCACAGTCAGCCGCCATCACCTTGGCGATACCCCCTGATTTACGCGATACCTTTGTCTTTACGCCCGGGCAGTTTGTCACGTTGCGCGCTATGGTGGACGGTGCTTCGGTGCGGCGCAGTTACTCTATTTGCAGCACGCCCGCTGCGTTGGGTGCAGCGCAAGAAATCACCGTAGGCATTAAGCGTGTCGATGATGGCGTTTTCAGCACTTGGGCTACCAAAGAGTTGCAAGTGGGCGATGCGGTAGACGTGATGCCACCCGATGGCCGCTTTACCCCAAAACCCACACTGGCCACTGCATCAGCGCATCGCCTAGGCATTGCAGCAGGTTCGGGCATCACGCCTATCTTGTCCATCATGGCGCACACCTTAGCAGCTGAACCCGCATCGCGATTTACCTTGGTGTATGGCAACCAGCGTAGCAACACCATCATGTTTAGCGAAGCGCTGCAAGACCTGAAAGACCGCTACGCTGCACGCGTGTCGCTATTGCATGTGCTGTCACGCCAGCCGCAAGAGATGGCTTTGATGAACGGCCGCTTGGATGAACCGAAAATTAGTGACCTGCTACAACAAGCTATACCCACTGCACATATCACCGAGGTTTTTATCTGCGGGCCAGAGCCCATGATTGAAGGCGCGGAGCGCGCGCTTGCCCAAGCTGGTGTAGCACGTGAGCGCGTGCATGCGGAACGATTTGCTTCTGGTGTGCATAGCGCTATTAAAAATATAGCTATAAAACCAATAGATGCTTGGACTACAAGCCAAAAACACCTTGATTTTCACTTGGAAGTAGTATTGGACGGTAAAGGTCACAGTTTTGGCATGACTGCGCAAGACAATGTGCTGGACGTCGCACTAGATGGCGGGCTTGACCTGCCCTACGCCTGCAAAGGGGGAGTGTGCTGCACCTGCCGCGCTAAGGTGCTAGAAGGTAAAGTGACCATGGAAAAAAACTTTACCTTAGAGCAGTGGGAGATTGACAAAGGCTTTGTGCTGACTTGCCAAGCGCACTGCGTGTCTGAGCGGGTTGTCATCAGTTATGACGAGCGTTGATCAAGTCAACGCGGACGAGCGTTGATCAAGTCAACGCGGACGAGCGCTGATCAAGTCAACGCGGACGAACGTTGACTCGATCAACACACATGCCATCACACTGCCGCTAAGGCTTGGTCTAAGTCAACCAGTAAGTCGTCGATATGCTCGATGCCTACTGACAAGCGCACCATGCCTTCGCTCACGCCCGCTTTGGCCAGCTCAGCAGGGTTAAGCTGGCGGTGTGTGGTGGACGCAGGGTGACAGGCCAACGATTTGGCGTCGCCGATGTTGACCAAGCGGGTAAATAATTTAAGCGCATCTTGAAAACGTGCCCCAGCTTCGCGGCCAGTGTCACCCTTAAGCGTAAAGCTGATGATGCCTGAGGCGCGGCCACCCATATATTTTTTAACCAGTGCGTGGTCAACATGGTCTGGCAAGCCTGCGTAGTTGACCGAGGCCACCTTGGCGTGCTTTTGTAAATGCGTAGCCACCTTCACAGCGTTCTCACAAATACGGTCCATGCGCAGTGCCAGCGTTTCAATGCCTGTCAAAATTTGAAACGCATTCATCGGGCTGAGCGCTGCACCCATATTGCGCAGCGGCACCACACGGCAACGGCCAATGTAGGCAGCAGGGCCTAGGGCCTCGGTGTAGACCACGCCGTGGTAGCTCACATCAGGCTCGTTCAGGCGTTTAAAGCGCGCTTTGTGCTCTGCCCAAGGAAACTTGCCAGAGTCGACCACTGCACCGCCAATCGTTGTGCCATGACCGCCTAAGTATTTGGTCAACGAATGCACCACAATGTCAGCGCCGTGCTCAAACGGTCGGCACAGGTAGGGGCTGGGCACGGTGTTGTCGACGATCAGCGGCACGCCATGGTCATGTGCTACTTTGGCCAGCGCGGCGATGTCAGTAATATTACCCAGCGGGTTGCCGATTGATTCGCAGTAAATGGCTTTGGTGCGCGCGTCGATCAGCTTGGCAAACGATGCCGGGTCGCGGTAGTCAGCAAAACGCACCTCAATGCCCATTTGCGGGAAGGTGTGGGCAAACAGGTTGTAGGTGCCGCCATACAAAGTGGATGCTGAAATGATGTTGTCACCCGCTTCGGTGATGGTTTGGATAGCGTAGGCAATAGCCGACATGCCCGAGGCCACAGCTAGCGCGCCAATGCCGCCCTCTAGTGCTGCCACGCGAGCCTCTAACACGCCGTTGGTAGGGTTCATGATGCGGCTGTAAATGTTACCCGCAACTTTCAGGTCAAACAAATCAGCACCGTGTTGGGTATTGTCAAACGCGTAGGCTACCGTCTGGTAAATTGGCACAGCCACCGCCTTGGTGGTGGGGTCGGGCGTGTAGCCGCCGTGAACGGCGATAGTTTCAATTTTCATTTAAGCTCTCCTGGGTGATTAAGATAATGTGGTGAGGCTGACATAGCCATTGTGGCATCACTGCGCAATCACCACATCCCGTTAACGCAGGCGCTCGATTTCTACTTGCTTAATGCCTATCAAGCCAATGGCTTGTGCTGCCGCTTTGCTCAGGTCAATGATGCGGCCTTTGATAAATGGGCCACGGTCGTTGATACGCACCACAATTTCTTTGCCGTTGACCAACGACTTCACACGCACGCGCGTGCCAAAAGGCAATGTTTTATGCGCTGCAGTCAGCTCGTTAGTATTAAAGCGCTCGCCATTGGCGGTAAGCCTGCCATGAAAGCGTGGGCCGTACCACGAAGCAATGCCAGACTCTGACCAACCAGTAGTTACTTGTGCACCTGCCGTAGAGTTAGCAAAATCGCTAGAAGCTGCTGGTGTACTGCTGCCGCTGGGCGCAGCCAGCGCATTGGTATCCGTGCGTGTAGCAGTGTTAGCCAATACTGAATCTGCTGGCACAGTGGCAGCGCTTGCAGGAGATTTACCTACAGCCACCGGCGCAGCAGTGCCGGACGACGATGTTGATGAGTCTGCTGTAGGTGGTGCGGGCACTGAGGCTGACTTAGGCACCACACTGCACGCGCTGACTGCAGCTAGCAGCGCGGTAGCAGCAGCCCATCGGCCTAGGCACTGCGCCAGTTTATAGATTGGTTGATGTTGAAGTGGATGCATCAGGCCAAGTCTAGCCTCTTGCAAACCTCAAGGCTAGCGGCTGATTGGTTCATGGTGTAGAAGTGCAACCCGGGAACACCCGCATTGCGCAATTGGTCACACAAATCAGTAATTACATCTAGGCCAAAGGCTTTGATGGAGGCACTGTCGTCGCCAAAAGCTTGCAAGCGCAGGCGAATCCAACGCGGAATCTCAGCACCGCAGGCGTCTGAAAATCGCATGAGCTGCGAAGAACTAAGAATGGGCATGATGCCGGGTATTACGGGAATTTCTGCACCCAACTTGTGTGCATCGTCCACGAATCTGAAATACGCATCGCTGTTGAAAAAATACTGTGTAATGGCCGAGCTAGCACCGGCTTTCACCTTAGTCACGTAGGCCTGCAAATCAATCTCTGGCGATTTGGCTTGTGGGTGCACCTCGGGGTAGCAGCCCACTTCAATATGAAAATGATCGCCTGATTCGGCGCGTATAAATTCCACCAACTCACTGGCGTATTTAAATTCGCCAAAGGCTCCGTGGCCGCTGGGCAAGTCGCCGCGCAATGCCACCATACGCTTGATACCCACTTGCTTGAATAAGGCCAGCTGCGCGCGCACGCTGTCCTTGGTAGCACCTATGCACGAGAAGTGTGGCGCAGCGGCATAACCATCTTGAATAATGGCCTGCACGGTCTGCAGCGTACCATCTTGCGTGGAGCCGCCTGCACCGTAAGTCACGCTAAAAAAATCTGGTTTTAGCGCATATAACTTTTGGCGTACGCCCACCAGTTTGTCTACACTTTCGGGCGTTTTGGGCGGGAAAAATTCAAAGCTCACAGGTACTGTTGAAGTATTCATAACCATCCTTTAGTGCGATTGATGTTCACGCTTTTACAGCGTGAACAAAAAACTCGCGGTTACCATCGCCGCCCTCTATGGGGCTGGCAAAATAATTTTGCACTTGCAAACCATGCTCGACATAGGCATTGCGAA